>JAQUNT010000020.1 GCA_028717525.1 Elusimicrobiota bacterium | reverse complement strand
CACCTGGAGGCACTTGCCGCGGGTGGCCTCGCGCACGGCCTTGATGTCCTCGTAGACCAGGGCGTCGTTGCCGGACTTCAGGGCCCCGATGTTGATGACCATGTCGATCTCGTCGGCGCCGTTGGCGATGGCGTCGCGGGCCTCGATGGCCTTGACCGTGGAGGTCGTCGAGCCCAGCGGGAAGCCGATCACGGTGCAGACCTTCACGCCCGAGCCCTGCAGGAGCTGGGCCGAGTAGGCCACGTAGGACGGGTTGATGCAGACCGAGGCGAATCCGTACTTGCGCGCCTCCTCGCAAAGCTTGGCCACCTCGGCCTGGGTGGCGTTGGGCTTGAGCAAGGTATGGTCCACCATGCGCGCCACCGAAGAGCTCTTCCCGGTGGGCTGACAGACCGCGATGCGGTCCGCGCCCAGGGCCTTCAGGGTCCCGGCCGTGGCGCCCGCCGAGGCGGCGCAGCGGCCGCAGGCGTTGCCCTCGCAATCGGCGCAGGCGTCGCCCGTCCGGGGAGCGCCGCCCGGCCTCTGGGGGGTCCATTCCGGGGAGGTGAAGACCTTCCCCGCCGAACCCATCGTGGTCAGCGCCGGGCCCTCGGGCCTCTTGGGCGTAGGCTCCGAGCCCGCCCCGCCGCCGGCCTTGAGATAGCCCTTGGCCGCCATCGTCCTGACCACTTCCTCGACGATCTTGCGCAGATCCTGTTCGTTCATGATAGTGTCCTCAGGTGTACTTCTTGACCTTGCCGCCGGATGAGACGGCGTCCACCACCGCGCACACCACCGTGCGCACGGGCGCGGCCTCGTCCTTGATGATGCCGCGCGCGGAGCCCCCTTCGTCCACCACCAGCACGATGCTCCCGGGGCCCGACTGCACGCCTCCGTCCACGGCCATGACCGCGTCGCCGATGCGCGCGCCGGTCATGGGGTCTATGGGCCGGACCAAGAGCAGGCGCCGGCCCTGCAGGGACCGGTGCTTGCGCGTCCCCCACACATTGCCCACCACTTCGCCTATAAACACTGCCGGTGCCTGGCTTTCACGATTTTACGATTTCCCGGAAATCCTTGACCTGATGGCCCTCCACGATGGCCACGACCGCCGCGTCCACGGGCGGCACGTCCTTGAAAGCGACCGCGGCCTCGCGCGCCGCCACCCAGAAGACCTTCTCCGAGGCGCCGGCCCCTACGGCGTCGGCAGCCACGATGGGGCCGCCCAGGGGCGTCTCGTCCTCCCAGCGCAGGGGCTGGATGAGCAGGAGGGTCTTGCCGTCGATGCCCGGGTCCTGCCGCGCGCAGAAGACCCGGCCGACCACCCTGGCGAGCTTCATCGGCTGTATTTCTTCTCGATGCCCGCGATCTTGGCCAGCCGCCCCTCGTGCCGGCCGCCCTCGAACTTCGTCCCGAAGAAAACGTTGAGGATCTCTGCCAAGATGAGCTCGCCGTGCGTCTTGCCGCCCAGGCAGAGCACGTTGCAGTCGTCGTGCGCCGCGGCGAAGCGCGCCGAGACCGAGTCGTAGGCGGCCACGGCCCGCACCCCCGGGACCTTGTTGGCGGCCAGGGCCACGGCCCCGCCGAAGCCGTCGATGAGGACCCCCTTCTGGAAGTCGCCCCGCGTGACCGCCTCGGCCACCAGCTGGGCCACGTCCGGGTAGTCCACGCTCTCGGGCGAGTGGCAGCCGAAGTCCACCACCTCGTGCCCGAGCTTCTGGATGGCCTTCTTGACGAACTCCTTGGCGGGGAACCCCCCGTGGTCCGAGCCGATGACGATCTTCATGCTATCTCCCCACCGGCTCCAGCAGCTGCCGGTCGGCCTGCGGGATGACCACGTAGGACACCACGCCCGCCTCCGGCACCGCGCCGATGCCGGCCGCCACGGCGGAGCGCACGGCGCCCACCTCGCCGACCATGCTCACGTAGCCCTTGCCGCCCCCCACCGAGGTCTTGGTCTCGATGAGGGTCACGGAGGCCGCCTTGGCCGCGGCGTCGGCCGCGCGCACCGTGGCCACGGCGTCCTTGGTCTCGATGACGCCCAGGGCGCCGAGCTCCTCGACCGGGACGCGCTTGTCCAAGGTCGCCAGGACCTGGCCGTGCACGTTGCGGATGAGCACCTCGTCGATGAGCGACTGGCCCAGCATCTGGCGGCCGGCGCGCAGGGAGCTCTCCACCTCCCCGACGGGGCCGGTGATGATGATGACGTACTTGCCCCGCGCGATGACGCCGGCGCGCGCGAGCTTGACCGAAGCCATCTTGCACATGGCGTCGGCCGACTCGATGCCCTTGGCGATGGAAGCCGACTCCAGAAGTCCCACGGCGATGTTGGCGAGCATGTTCACCTCAGGCGATCCGGAAATAGCCGACCAGGCTGCACTGCAAAGGCCGCACGAAATGCGAGGGCTTGGTGATGCCGTCCCCCGTCGGGGTGCCGATGGACATGGAGGCGTAGCCCTCGCCCAGGCCCAGGCCGTAGAGGGTCGGGGCGTTCTTGACGAAGATGGAGCAGGCCATGCGCCGCCCCATGCGGGTCAGGTTTCCCACGTTGGTCGAGTACATGGCCGCGGAGTGGTGGTTGCCCTGCTCCGCCTCATAAGCCAGCTCGACCGCGGAGTCCACGTCCCGCGCCGAGGTCACGGGCAGCACCGGCATGAGCTGCTCGGCCCAGATCATAGGGTGGTCGTTGGGCACGTCGGCCCAGAGCAGCCGGGTCGCCGGGGTCACGGAGATGCCCGCGCCCTGGGCGATGACCGCGGCGTCGCGGCCCACGTAGTCCCGGTTCATCACCGCCTCATGGCCGCGGCCTCCGCCGGACTTGATCACCAGCCTGGTGACCGCGTCCATCTGGGAGGCGCTGAGCTCGAAGGCGCGCGGGTCGCGGCGCAGGCTCTCCAAGAACCGGGCCTTGGCCGCCTCGACCACGATGACCTCCTTCTCCGCGATGCACAGCACGTTGTTGTCGAAGCTCGCGCCGAAGACGATGTCCTCGGCACACTTCGGGAAGAGCGCCGTTTCGTCGACCACCACCGGGGGGTTGCCCGGCCCGGCCGCGATGGTCTTGCAGGTCTTGCCCGTGGTCATGGCCACCTTGACGATGGCCGGCCCGCCCGTCACCATGTTGAGCTGGACGCCGGGATGCGACAGGAGCGCCTTGGTGGTCTCCTGGGAGGCCGGGGCGACCGTGGTGATGAGCCCCCGCGGCGCGCCGGCCGCGACCGCGGCCGCGGAGAGCGCGCGCATCGCGTCGGCGCAGACCTTGGCCGAGGCCGGATGCGGGGCGAAGACCACGGAGTTGCCCGCGGCCAGGATGCCGATGGCGTTGGAGATGACCGTGGCCGCGGGGTTCGTGGACGGCGTGATCGCCGCCACCACGCCGAAGGGCGCGTACTCCACCAAGGTCAGGCCCTTGTCGCCCGTGTAGGCCTTGGACTGCAGGTCCTCCACGCCCGGCGTGCGCGTGGCGCAGAGCAGGTTCTTCTGCGCCTTGTCCTCGGCCCGGCCCATGCCCGTCTCCGCGCGGGCCATGCGGGCCCACTTCTCGGAGTCGGCGATGGCGGCCTTGCGCAGGGCCTTGATGACCGCTCGGCGCACCTCCAGGCCCTGCTCCTGGAAGGTCTTCTGGGCGCGGGCCGCCGCGTCCACCGCCGCGTCGACGGCGGGGAAGACGACCTCGTCGACAGGCTGGGACGCCGGCGCGGGGCTCGACAGGTCGAGCCCCTCCTGGCTTTCCAGGCGCTGGAGGACCTCGCCGACGATCCGGGCTATCTCTTCAGCCTGCATTCCCATCCTCGGACTTCTTGAACACGGCCTTGCCGTTCTGCTCCACCGTGTCCACGATCGCGAAGATGACCGCGTCCACCGGGTTGCCCTGCGTGCGCGAGGTCTGGCGGGCGCTGGAGCCCTGCACGAGCAGGACCAGCTCCTTCTCGCCGGCCCCCACCGCGTCCACGGCCACGATGGGGTTGCCCTTGGCGGCGCCGGCGAGGTCCACGGGCTGCACCAGGAGGAGCTTGCACCCGACGAGCTTCTCGTCCTTCTGGGTGCAGACGACGTTTCCCGTCACCCGGGCGAATATCACGCTGGGGTCCCCTTACTTGCGGCGGGCCAGGTTCTCGGCCAAGGAGATCGGCATCTTGCCCTCCAGGTCCGGGTGCGGCTGGGGAATGACGTGGCAGGCCACCAGCTCGCCGACCTTCTGGGCCGCCGCCGCGCCCGAGTCGCAGGCCGCCTTGCAGGCCGCCACCTCGCCCCGGAACAGGACCGTGACCAGGCCGGTCCCCACCTTCTCGTAGCCGACCAGCTTGACGTCCGCGGCCTTCACCGCGGCGTCCGCGGCCTCCACGCAGGCCACCAGCCCCCGAGTCTCGATCATTCCCAATGCGTTCATGGCGTATGCCTCCTATACGATGTAGGCCGGATCCCCGGTCCTGGCGCCGGCGGCGTTGGCCTCGTCGGTATCCAGATGCAGTTCCAGGCTGAACTTGTCCGACACCCTCACGACGGTCTTCTCGAAAACGGTCTCCCGCTCCCCGCCCCGCCCCACGCGCAGGCGCACGACCTCCCCGTTGGACAGGCCGATGGCGGCCGCCTCGGCCGCGGAGCAGTGCAGGTGCCGGCGGGCCAGGATGAGCCCCTCGCGCACCTCCACCGAGCCCAGCGGCCCCGCGAGCTTCAAGGCGGCGGAGCCGGCCAGGTCTCCGGACTCCCGGACCGGAGGCTGGATCCCCAAGACCACGGCCTCGGTCCAGGACACTTCGATCTGGGTCTTGGGCCGGAAGGGGCCGAGCAGGCGCACGCCCTTGATGGCGCCCTTGGGCCCCTGGATATCGATCTTCTCGTTGCCGGCGAACTGGCCGGGCTGAGAAAGGTCCTTGAACTTGGTCAGGGCCGCGCCCTTGCCGAACAGCGTCTCGAAATGCGCCTGGGTGATGTGCGCGTGCCGGTTGGAGACCCCGATGGGGACCCGCGTCCGGGAGCGGCGCAGGCGCTTGGAGATCTCCTCGGCCAGCTCCCGCGCCAGCTCCGCTTTGTCCATCAGGGCTCAGGCCTTGGCCGCGACCTGGAACCGCGCGATGCGCATGAACGCGGCCGCCTTGAGGCTGGCGCCTCCCACCAAGGCGCCGTCGAGGTCCGGCTGGGCCATGAGGTTGTCCACGGTCTCGGGGGTGACCGAGCCGCCGTAGAGGATGCGCAGGCCCGCGGCGAAGCCTTCGCCGTAGAGCTTGCCGGCCTGCTGGCGCAGGAAGCTGTGCGCCTCCTGGGCCTGGGCCGGGGTCGCGGTGACGCCCGTGCCGATGGCCCAGACCGGCTCGTAGGCCACGACCACGGCGGAGACGTCCGCGGGCGCGAAGCCCTTCAGGCCGCCGGCCAGCTGGGTCTCCAGCACCCGGAAGGTCTTGTTGGACTGCCGCTCGTCGAGGGTCTCCCCCACGCAGACGATGGGGACCAGCTTGGCGGCCAAAGCGGCCTTGAGCTTCTTGTTGACCCACTCGTCCGTGTCGCCGAAGAGCCGGCGGCGCTCGGAGTGGCCGATGATGACGTGCGTCGCTCCCGCGTCGGCCAGCTGGGCCGCGGAGACCTCGCCGGTGAAGGCGCCCTGCGGCTCCCAGTAGAGGTCCTGTCCTCCCAGCCTGACATGGCTGCCCTTGAGGACCTCGGCGACGACCGTCAGGGCGGTGAACGGGACGCAGACCGCCACCTCGGCCGGGGAGTCCTTGGTGGATTCGCGCACGGCCTTGGCCAGCTCCACGGATTGGGCCAAGGTCAGATGCATCTTCCAGTTGCCTGCGATGAGCGGCCGTCTGACGGGAGAGGTCATGGGCGGGATCCCCTTGTGTGGCCATTTTGGCCACACCCTGCGACTTGATTGATTCTATATAGAATCAATCTCGAAAGTCAATACTGCGAGAGCGGCAGGACCAGCTCACCCAGCGTCCCCGGATGGTAGTCCTCCTTCTGGTAGGACTTGGGGCTCCTCCGGATGCGCACCGCGCAGATCCCGGCCTTGCGCGCGTCCATGATCCCGGAGTCGCTGTCCGCCAGGAAAAGGACGAAGTTGCCCTTCTCCAGAAAGCCTTTCTTGTCCCCGCGGTCCGCGGCGAACAAGAACAGCGTCTTGGGAGTCAGCCGCCTCCACTCCTTGCGCAAGGGCTCTCCGTCCGTGGCGGGGCGGTCCGCGATGATGGCGACCTTGAAGCCGAACAGACGGAAGAACCAGGCCAGGCCCTGGGGCACGAACTTGGGCTTCTCGATGTCGTAGCTGCTGTTGACCACGGACCAGAACTGGGGAGAGAAGGGCTGCGCCACGCTGGCGAAGGCCTTCTGGTACGCGGGCGTGGAGAAGACCAGGCCGTCGTCGTATTCGAACGCCACGGAAAGCTTGGTGATGGTCGCCAGGCTGAAGACCAGGCCCCAGCAGCTCATCAGGGCCAGGATCCTCTTGGTGGTGGTCCAGGCGGCTTCGGTCTTGGCGCGGACGGATTTCAGGACCATGTCAGTCTCCCGCGGGGACCAGGCGGCTGGCGGGCGGCGGCTGGATCGAGGGGCGCTCCAGGGCGCAGTCCCGCAATAGGTCCCGCAGCATCGTCTTGGTGAAGTCCGCGCTCTGCGCCGCGGCGAAGGCGGTGAAATCGTCGCCGCCCTTGACCAGGAAATCGACGGTCGCCACCGTGTAGGTGGACTCGTCGACCAGCTCCCGGCCCGCGACCTTGGCCTGGGTCAGGCGGCGGCCTTCCGGAGCCCGGCGGCGGTAGGAGACCTCGGCCCCGGAGATCTGGGCCATGCGCGCCAGGCCGACCCCGTGGTCGAGCACGCTCCGCACGTCCTTGCCCTTCATGACCAGCTTGACCACCCGGTTGTCGAAGGGCATGACCTCGAAGAGGCGGCGCAGGGTCACCGGGCCGGCCGGGATGTCCGCCCGGATGCTGCCCCCGTTCTGCACGGCCAGGTCGGCCCCGGCCCAGCGGCGCTCGCAGTCCGTCATCCAGTCGCCCAAGGCCGATTCCCCGTCCCGGTTGCGCGTCAAGGCCGCGCCGGCCGTGGCCAGGACCACGTCGTAGGCGGCGGAGACCTCCCGGTTGAGGCCGGCGACCACCTTGGCCAAGGCCGGGTCGCTGCCGGTCTGGTCGGGCCAGAGGTCCGCGAGCCGGGCCGAGGACTTGACGACCCTGCCGGTGCGGGAGTCGACTTCGAGGCCGACGACGCCCACGCGGAGCAGCTCCGTGCCCGCCTGCACGATGAGGGTCCCATGGACCGGGTCGCGCGCCCCCTGCTTGAGCGCCGTATGGGTGTGCCCGCCCACGATGAGGTCGATGCCCGCCACATGCTCGGCCAGGAAGCGGTCGCCCTCCAGGCCGGCGGCGCCCGGGGGCTCCAGGCCCTGGTGGGAGAGGGCGATGACGACCGTGGCCCCCTGGGCGCGCAGGGCCGCGACCGCGTCCTTGGCCTCGTCGACTCCGCGGCGGAAGGTCAGGCCCGCGATGTTATCCGGGAAGGACAGGTTCTTCATGTTGCCGGTCAGCAGGCCGAAGATGCCGACCTTGACCCCGCCGACCTCCTTGATGATCCCGGGCTGGAACAGGGAGGAACGGGCGCCGTCCGCGCCGTAGACGTTGGAGCAGACCACCGGGGCCCGGGCGGCCTGGACGAGGCCTTGCAGAGCCGGCAGCCCGTTGTCGAACTCATGGTTGCCCACGGTCAGGGCGTCGTAGCCCACGGCGTTGAAGACGTCGACCACGGACCCGCCGGCGCGGATGGTCCCTTCCGGGGTGCCCTGGAACCAGTCGCCGGAGTCGAGCAGGAGCTTGGGGCCCCGCACCTTCTTGACGTAGGCGGCCAGCGCCGCCGCGCCGCCGATGGGCCGGCCGGGGTCGGCCCCGTAGGTCCCGGCGGCCCTGGGCATGATCCAGCCGTGGATGTCGTTGGTGTGCAGGACGGTGATGCGTACGCTGCGGGCGTGCGCCGGCAGCGATACGGCCAGCAAGACGAGACACGCCCATGCCTTCATCGGCTGGGATTGTACCTAAAATATGATACCTTTGACTGGATGCTGGGCGAGGGCCTGGACACCGTCTCCTTGGACGAGCTGGCGCGCTGCGTGCGTGGGGCCGACTACGGAGAAGTCTTCCTGGAGCGCTCCGAGAGCGCCTCCGTGAGGTTCGAGGACTCCCGCGTCGAAGACCTGGCCGCCGCCACGGAGCGCGGGGCCGGCCTGCGCTTCCTGCGCCGCCGCGGCCAAGGGGCCGGGCCCCAGGTGGAGACCCGGCAGGGCAGCGCCAACTCCCTGGCGCCCGGAGAGGCCCTGCGCCTGCGCGCCGCCCTGCTGGGCCCCGGCCCCGTCCCGGAGCCGGTCTCTTTGAGCCCGGAGCTGGCCTGGCGCGTCCCGGTGCGGACCGACCCGCGCAGCATCCCCCTCGACGACAAGATCGCCCTGCTCAAGCGCCTCGACCGGGCCGTGCGCTCGGGCTTCCCGCACATCCGCCAGGTGACCCTGGCCTACGGGGAAGGCCGCAAGGAGGTGCTCCTGGTCAACAGCGAGGGCGCCCATTGCGCCGCCGCGCGCACCGCGGTCCTGCTCTCCGTCAACGTCGTGGCCGAGAAGGACGGGCGCCTGCAGACCGGCCAGGCCGTGCTGGGCGGGCTCAAGGGCTACGAGTTGATCGAAGACCAGAGGCCTCTGGCCGCGGCCAAGGCCGCGGCCGCGCGGGCTCTGGCCAAGCTGGACGCCCCCAAGGCCCGGGCGGGCGAGATGACGGTGGTCATCTCGGCCCGGGCCGGAGGCACGCTCATCCACGAGGCCGTCGGCCACTCCCTGGAGGCGGACCTGGTACAGGAAGGCACCTCTCCGGCCTACCAGGGCAAGATCGGCCAGCGCGTGGCTCCGGAGAACATCACGATCATCGACGACCCCACCATGCCCTGCTCCCGGGGCAGCTTCGCCTTCGACGACGAGGGGGTGCCGGCCCGGCCCACCGTCCTGGTCCGCGACGGCGTCCTGGTGGACTACCTCTACGACCGCGTCAGCGCCTTGAAGGGAGACCGGGCCTCCAACGGCCACGGCCGGCGCGAGTCCTTCCAATGCCGCCCCATCCCGCGGATGTCCAACCTCTACATCGCCCCGGGCCGCGACGACCCCAAGGAGATCCTGCGCAGCCTCCAGGCCGGCATCCTGGTGACGCGCATGGGCGGCGGCCAGGTCAACACCGCCACGGGCGAGTTCGTCTTCGAAGTGGACGAGGGCTACTGGGTGGAAGACGGGGTCGTCCGCCACCTGGTGCGCGACGCCAACCTCATGGGCGTGGGCTCCGAGACCCTGGCCGCCATAGACCGGGTGGGCTGGGACATCGGCTGGGGCATCGGGACCTGCGGGAAGGACGGCCAGGGCGTGCCGGTCTCCGACGGGATGCCCACCATCCGCATCCCGGACATGCTCATCGGAGGCCAGAGTTGAAGGCCGGCGCGGCGCTGGCCCTGGCCCTGGCCTTGGCCGCCTGCGGCGGCGTCCCGCGGGCCCCGGTCAAGGAGGCCGGCATGACGGAAGCGACCGAGTGGAAAGGACAGTTCTCCGGGGCCCTGCAGGGCGCGCGGCGCGTCGCGCAGTCCGAGGCGCAGTGGCGCGAGCTCTGGGCCGAGATCGGGCAGGCGGCCCCGCCGGCTCCGGACTTCCGGACCCGCTTCGCGGCCGCGGTGCTCCTGGGCGAGCGCCGCACCGGCGGTTGGCGCGTGCAGTGGCTGGAGCCCGACTCCTCCGGAGCCGCCACCGTGGTGCGCTACCGGGAGCTCAAGCCGGACGGCATGGCGCTGCAGGCCCTGACCCAGCCCTACGCGGTCAAGGTCTTCTTGAGGGAGAAGCCCGAAGTCCGGGTGGAGGCGGCGGATTGAACACGGCGGCCTGGGCCGGTGTCCTATTGTCGCTGGCCGCGGCCCAGCCTCCGGGCGGCGGCTCCGAGGCTCCCCGGCCGGGGTGGCAGCGCATGGCGAAATCCCTCCTTTATTACGACGCGGACGGCAGCCTCAGCGACGAGATCGGTCTCGGCCGCTGGGAGGAGGCCTCCCCGGCCCGGGTCAAGGTCAAGGCCATCGAAGGCGGGACGTCCTCCGACGGCCGCTTCGCCTGGACGCTCGACAAGCGCACCACCTGGAACAGCCTGAAGACCAAGGCTCTGGAATCCCAGAGGCTCCTGCGCTTCTTCTCCCCCGACGGCAAGGAGCTCTGGAGCGAGGACGGGGCCGATGCCCCGCCCGGCAGCGCGCCCTTGGTCTTCTCCCGGGACGGCAAGACCTGCCTGCTCGCGCTGCGGCGGGCCTCGGGCTGGTACGCGCTGGTGAAGACCTATCTGGGCAACACCCTATGGGAGGCGGGTCCCTTCCCCAAGCTCGACTCCCTGCAGATCTCCCCCAACGGCCGCTACGGCATGGCGCGCTGGACCGACCCGGACAAGACCGCGTCGCACAGCTTCCTCGACCTGCAGGCGAAGGTCCGCCAGGACGTGGCCTCGGACCGCTTCCTGCTCGGCAAGACCGCGGTCGACGACGAGGGCCGCGCCTTCTCCGGCTCCAAACTGGTCTTCTCTTTCTCCGCGGCCGGAGCCTCGCGATGACCCTCCTGCCCTGGCTCCTCGGCGCCGTCCTCGGCCTGGCCGGGGCCCAGGACGACGTCGCGGGCAGCGCCGCCGAGGGCAAGACCCCGTCCGAGCTCTCCCGCGCCATGCAGGAGACCCTGCGCCGGGACCCGTCGGTGGCGGCCTCCTTGGCCGCGCGCATCCTGCGCTCCGACATCGGCGAGCGCATCTCGACCGCCGCCGATCCCGGGCAGCGCCTGGCGGAGATCCGCAAATGGGTCGTAGACAACCCCGAGGCCGCGGCGCACCTGGCGGTGGGCCTGTCCCAGGACGACCAGGAGGGCCAGCGCCGCTTCGAGGCCGCCGTCCTGCGCAACGCCGACCGCAGCTTCAAGATCGATTCCGCGCGCGTGCGCGACAGCACCTACGGGCACCTGCGCAAGAGCAGCTTCGACTCCAAGCTCATGAGCCAGGACGGCGCGATGACCGACGAGGAGAAGCGCGAGATCATCAAGACCATGTTCGAAGGTGAGGGCGGCATGTCGAACCAGATCGTCACCGAGGCGGAGAAGGACAAGAGCGCCGGCGCGGCCGGGCCCGGCGCCGCGGGCCTGGCCGCGGGCTACTACGACCGCTTGAGCCGCCTCAACCTCAAGGGCTACTCGCCCCAGCTCATGGCCATCCAGAGCGCCCTCAACCAGCGCCGCGCCCCCGGGGCGCCCAAGCTCCTGGAGACCGGCAAGCTCGACTACGAGACCTTGAGCTATCCGGCCTACGGCATGCGCTACGATCTGGGCAACCTGGAGAAGCGGCTGCGCCTCCAGCAGAACCTCGAGCTGGCCCGGCTGGCCGGGCTGGGGGGCAAGTACCGGCCGGAACAGCTCCTCGACCCGGCGGTGGAGGCTCTGCTCAAGCAGAAGGCGGCCTCCGCCCAGCTGCCGCCGCGCTTCGCGGCCCGCCGCCTGGCCCTGGAGCGCGCGGCGGCCGCCCTGCGCGCCTTCGAAGCCGCGGCCCTGCGCGCCAAGGACCCGAACGGCATCTCCCGGGGCCTGCTGGCCGAGCTCGGCGCCAAGCAGAAGGAGGCCGCGCGTTGGATCACCGTGGCCTCCTTGGAGGAGGAGCTCCAGCGCCTTTCGGCCGAGGCGGGCTTCCTCTCGCCGGAGCTCAAGGACCTCGTGGCCGGCTGCCCGTTCGACGAGGGCAGCCGCTCCGCCTACCTGCGCCGGGGCGAGTCCTTCGAGAAGGCCCTGCTCCGGATGAAGGCCAACGCCGAGGACTCCCTGCGCCGGCTGCAGGCCGAGGACTGGCAGGCGCAGGTGGCCCCGGTCGAGGCCGCCCTCAAGGAGAACGCGGTGCTGCGCAAGGACCTCAGCCGCAACATCCGGGACTTCGTCAACACCCCGTTCCGCCTGCGCTCCCTCTACGCGCCCCAGCCCCGCTGGCGCGGCCTGCTGGAAGGCGCCGTGGAGAGCTACCTGCCCGGGACCAGCTGGGGCCGGCGCCTCCGGGAGCGGTCCCGCCAGCGCGCCACCCTCAAGGACGTCTTCGCCAAGATCGCGAGCGGCGACCTGGAGGCCGCCCACACGATACTGGCCTCCACCGAAGCCGGGCAGTGAAGCTCCGGGTGCTGGCCGTGGTCGGGACCCGGCCCGAGGCCGTCAAGATGGCCCCCGTGGTGCGCCGCCTGCGCCGCGAGCGCGGCCTGAAGGTGCGCCTCTGCGCCACGGCCCAGCACCGCCGCCTGCTCGACGACATGCTGCGCGACTTCGCGCTCAGGCCCCAGGCGGACCTGGACCTGATGCGGCCCCGGCAGACCCCCGGAGAGGTGCTCCGCCGCGTGCTGCGCGGCATGGACCGGGTCCTGGCCCGGCAGAGGCCGGACCTGGTGCTGGTCCAGGGCGACACCACCACGGCCTTGGGCGCGGCGCTGGCCGCCTTCCTGCGCGGGATCGCGGTGGGGCACGTGGAAGCCGGCCTGCGCACCGGGGG
>JAQUNT010000019.1 GCA_028717525.1 Elusimicrobiota bacterium | reverse complement strand
GCGCGGCTGCGGCGGCTCGGCGGGCGCCGCCGGCGCGAACTCGGCCGGCGGGGCCGGGTGCTCGATGGGCCGGCTCTGCGCCGGCTGCGAGAGCATGATGGGAGCGCCGAGCTCCTTTTGCGGGACCTCCAATATGGCCGGCGCCGGCCGTGAGGAGATCCGTCCGGCCTGCACCTGCGGAATCTCCGCTGCCGCAGGTGCGCCGGGCGGCCTAGCGCCGGGCCCCTCCATGGCCAGGATCGCCGCGTCGATGAGCGGCGCGGCCTGGGTCAGCCTGCCCTCTTGCAGGAGCCGGCGGATGCGCATGAGGTCCTTGACCCCGGTCTGCGGCGGCCGCCCCGCGAACTCGACGACGCCCATGAGCCTGCGGAAGCGCAGGTGCGCGTTGCGGGCCGTGGTGGGCGACATCCTCACTTCGGCCGCGAGCCGGCGGGGGTCGGGCAGCGGGAAGGGGGGGCCTCCGGGCCCGGGCTGGCCGTGAGCCGAAAGGGCGAGCAGGGCGCAGAGCAGGGCCGCGTTCATCATCCGCCCATAAGTATAGCGCGAATTTATCTACAATCAATATCGCATGGACGCCCTCATCGTCGGGGCCGGGCCCGCGGGCTGCGCCGCGGCCATCCTGCTGGCGCGCGCCGGCCGCGAGGTGCTCATGGTGGACAAGGCCCTGCCCCGCGACAAGCTCTGCGGGGGGCTCCTGAGCGGCCGGGCCCTGCGCCTTCTGCGCGAGCGCCTGGGGCTCGAGCTGCCGGCTTCCGTGGTGGGGGAGGTCTGCGCCGGCTTCGAGATCTGCGACGGCCGCGAGCTGCTCAACTCCGCGGAAGGCGAAGCCCCCCTGACCTTCGTGTTCCGGGACCGGTTCGACGCCTTCCTCCTGGAAGCGGCGCGCGGGGCCGGCTGCCGGGTGGAGCCGGGGCGCTTCGAGGGCCTGCGCGGCGATGCGGCCGTGGTGGACGGCCGGGAGCTGCGCTGCGGCCGCATCGTCGGGGCCGACGGGGTCTTCAGCGCGGTGGGCCGGGCCCAGGGCAAGTCCCTGCCGGACCGCAGCCTGGCCGTGGGCCTGCAGGTGGACGTGCCGCGCTCGGCCAGCCCGGCCCTGGCCGGCCTGCACGCGGCGCGCATCTTCTTCGGCTACCTGCGCCTGGGCTGGGGCTGGGCCTTCCCCAAGGGCGAGCGGGTCTCCATCGGCCTGGGAGGCATGCCCGGCACCAAGGAGGACCTCGCGGCGGCCATGCGCCGCCTGCTCGCGGACTGCGGCGTGGCCGGCTCCCAAAGCCTCAAGCTGCGCGGGGCGAAACTCCCCAACGCGGCCTTCCTGCGCGAGCCGGCCGCGGGCCAGGTCCTGCTCTGCGGAGACGCGGCGGGCTTCGCCGAGCCGCTGACCGGGGAGGGCATCGCTTTCGCCCTGCACAGCGGCGCCCTGGCCGCGCAGAGCATGCTCGCAGGCGCCGGCCGTAAGGAATTCCGTCCGGCCGGCACCTGCGGAACTTCCGATACCGCAGGCGCCGGTTGCGCCGCGCGCTACAACGCGGCCTGCCGCAGCGAGATCACCCCGCTCTTCGCGCAGGCCCTGCGCGCGCGCAACCTGCTCTTCCGCGAGCCCTTCCGCAGCCTGGCCATGCGGCGCTTCCGCGCCGGCACGGGCGCCATGAAGCGCTTCCTGCGCGTGCTCTCCGGCGAGTCGGACTACAGGAAGTTCTTCAGCGACTCGCTTCTGGGCCGCTGATCCTCACGACGGAGCGCCCGCGGACCTTGCCCGCGAGCATGCGGCTGAAAGCCTCGGGCAGCTGCGCGAAGCCGATCGGCTCGGCGATGGAGTCCAGGGCGCGGGGCTTGAGCTCGCCGGCCAGGCGCCGCCACAGCGCGCGGCGGGGCGCGGCCTCCACGCTCAGGGCGTTGATGCCCAGGATGGACACCCCGCGCAGGATGAAGGGCATGACCGTGGCCGAGAATGCGGCGCCCGCGGCCAGCCCGATGCTGGCGATGGCGCCGCCCGGAAGCATGGTGGAGGCCAGCCAGGAGAGGGCTTGCGCGCCCAGGCTGTCCACGGCCCCCGCCCAGACGGCCTGTCCCAGCGGCTTGATGCGGGAGAAGTCCAGGGAGTCCCGGCGCAGGACCTCGCTGGCCCCCAGGCCCTTGAGCCAGCCTTCCTGGTCGGGCTTGCCGGTCAAAGCCGTCACGCGGTAGCCGGCCTGGGCCAGCAGGCAGATGGAGAGACTGCCGACGCCGCCGGTGGCTCCGGTCACGATGACCGGGCCCTGGCCCGGGCGCAGGCCCTCGTGCTCCAGGCGCTGCAAGGCCAGCGCGGCCGTGAAGCCCGCCGTGCCCAAGGCCATGGCCTCGAAGGGGCTCAGGCCCGCGGGCAGGGGCACGGCCCAGGCCGACGGGACGCGGCAGTACTCGGCGTAGCCGCCGTCCTGGCTCTCGCCTAGTCCGCAGCAGGTGGCCAGGACCCCGTCTCCGGGCTTGAATTCGGGGTCCGCGGACTCGGCCACGGTCCCGCAGAGGTCGATGCCCGCCGTGCAGGGGAAGCGCCGGATGAGCCCGGGAGCGCCGGTGCCGGCCAAGGCGTCCTTGTAGTTGACGCTGGAGAGTTCCACCTTGACCAGCACCTCGCCCGGAGCGAGCTCTTCCAGGCGCATCTCCGTGAAGCGCCCCTGGGCCCGGCCGCCTTCCTGGAAGACCCGAAAGGCTTTGCAGGGATTCATCCCGGGTATTATACCCCGGAATGCGGAACCCGCGGGAGGCTCATTGGGCGCAGGTCCAGGCGTCCTTCGCCTCCCAACCGGGCCAGGACGGGTCGAGCGCGACGCTCACGCAGTCCCGGCCGTCGACCAGCCGCGCCCGGCGGTACCAGCGGTTGAGGAACCCCGCCTCCGGGTCGAAGCGGAAGGCCCGCGCGAAGGCCGCCAGGGACGCGAAGTGCCGGTCCAGGCCGCTGTGCGCGAAGGTCTGCTCCAGGCTCGCCGCGGTGCGGATCGCGCCGCCCGCCGCCGCGGAGCGGCGGTACTCCACCAGGGGCTCGACGGCCGAGGACAGCGCCCGGCCGCCGAGCACCTCGCCGCAGTCGCCCCGGCAGGCCGCGGCCGCGGTGCTCGCCGGCGCGTCGGCCCAGACTACGCCGCCCGCGGCCTCGGCCAGGGCGAAATCGCCCGAGGCGTTCTCGCCCAGCCGCGCCGCGGCGAGGACCTCGCGCCGGGTCGGGGAGTAGGCGGTCAGCCACAGGCGCGGCGCGGCGCCGGGCTCGGCCGGGGCCTCGGTGAAGGCCAGCAGCAGCGCGCCGTCGGCCGAGCCGAAGGCGGCCACCGCGCAGGCGCTGGAGCCGGCCACCTCGCTCAGCTCCCCCGGCCCCACTCCCGTGAAATGGAGGCCGCGCTCGTCTAAGACCCAGTAGGTGCGGGTCTTGGCCGGCTCGTCGCCGGGCAGGGGCTGCATGAGCACCTGGAAGGCGCGGCCCTGCCAGGCGCAGTCCCAGGACGCGGCGGCCGTGGAGCGGAAGAGCTCTTGGGGCGAGATGCGGAAGGAGGGATCCACGCGGTCGAGGGCCGCGGCCGCGAGCCAGCGGTCCGCCTGGGCGGGCGCGGCCAACAGCTTGCGGAAGGCCGGGCGGGCGAGCTCCGCCACCGGGCCTTGCCTGGGCAGGGAGCGCACCGCGGTGAATGAGACCGCGGGCAGCACGCGCTTGAGCCGGGCCGCGGCCTCGGCGGCCTGGGGCGACTGGGCCCGGCTCTGTATGGCGGGCGCCGCGGCCCGGGCCCCGGCGCGCAGCTGCGGCCACCAGCGCAGCGCCGCGCCGGCGCCCGCCGCCAGCAGGGCCAGCATGAGCACGGAGCGGCGCATGGAGGGGACCGCCCCGATGCGCCGCGCGGGCGCGCCATCTTCCCCGTCCGCGGGCAGGTCGCGGAAGCGGATGAGCGGGGCCTTGATGAGCTTCAGGCGGAAGAGCAGCGGGCTGAGGCTGTAGGCGACCTCCGAGACCGTCCAGGCCAGCAAGGACCAGAGCATGAGCGCGGCGGTCAGGGCGGTCATGACGTTGCCCCAGCCGCCCGCGGCGAAGAGCTCGAGCACGCGGTGGGACTCGGCAAAGACGGGCAGGCGCGCCACCGAGGGCGCCAGGGCCAGGAAGAGGTAGGCGCTGATCCCGATGAAGAAGCCGGGGCGGGCGACCGGCTGCAGGCGGCCGGTGGCGCGGTCCGTGAAGGTGACGCCCAGCATGACGTACATGAAGACGAAGCCGCAGGCCTCGCGCGCCGGCAGGGAGGGGTGCCAATTCCCCTGCAGGGCGGTGTAGAACATCATGGCCGCGTAGGCGACGGACAGGACGATGTTCCAGACTATGGCCAGGAGGACGCCGAGCTCCTCGGGCAGCAAAGTCTTGAGCCCGGCCATGAACAGGGCCGCCAGGCGCGCCAGCATCCAGAACATGGCGCTGATGGCGCTCAGCGTCCGGACCGGGCGCAGCAGCTCCTGGAAGGCCGGCGAGTACCAGAGGGCGAGGGCTTTGGCCAGGACCGTCCCGGTCATTTTGATATCATAGCGTTTCCCGATGACGACCATCGAGAACCTCGTTCCCGACCAGTCCTTCGCGGCCGCGGTCGTGCTGGCCGAAGGCGTGCGCGTGGCCGCGGCTCCGGCGGAACTGGGGCGGCTGGTCGACGAGCTGGCCGCGCGGCGGGCGCTCGAGGACTTCCCGCCCGCGCCGGTCAAGGACGCCGTGCGCGGCCTGCTGCGGCGGGGGGGCTTCAAGCCCACCGGCCGCAACAAGCCCGCCAGCGAGTACCTGGCCCAGGCCGCGCGCGAGGGGCGCTTCCCGCGCATCAACAACCTCGTGGACGTCAACAACCTGCTCTCCTTGGAGAGCGGCCTGCCCATCAGCCTCCTGGACCTGCGCGCCTTCCCGGGCCCGGCCTGGCTGCGCCGCGGCCGGCCCGGGGAGCGCTACGTCTTCAACAGCGCCGGCCAGGAGATCGAGCTCGAGGGGCTCATCTGCGTCTGCGCCGGCGGTAAGGAAATCCGTCCCGCCGGCACCTGCGGAACTTCCGATACCGCAGGCGCCGGCGAAGGGGAGCAAGGAGCCCCCCTGGGCAACGCGGTCAAGGATTCCATGGCCGCCAAGCTCAAAGACGATACGACCGCGGTCATCGGAGTCGTCTACGCCAGCCTGGACTGCGCCCCGGGCCGGGAGCTCGCCGCCTTGGCCGGCCGCTTCGCCGCTTTGCTCGAGCGGTTCGGCGGGGCCTCCTCAGTCCGGACCGTGCTCCTGGGCTCCGGCCGGCCTGACAAGCGCTGACAAATCCTGACTGCGCGAAGTGGCAAAGCGGCCCCACTGTGGCTAAAATTGTATTCAAGGACCATATCTATGCGGCCAAACGCCCAGGGCAACGGCACCCGCCGCGAGAGCGGGCGCCGGACTCCGCCTGCGCGCCGGGAGAGTCCGCCGGCCGACGGGCCGTCAGCCCGGCCGGACAATGCCCCGCCGCGCTGGGTGTCCTGGCTTCAGGGCCTGCCCGATCCCATGCGCTGCCTCCATCGCGGCGGCGTCGCGGTGCTGGTGTGGGCGATGCTGGCGGCCATCTGGCTGCTGGACTACCGGGCCGGCCCGCAGTTCAGCCTCTCGATCCTATACCTCGTCCCGATCGCCGGGGCGACCCTGTGCCTGGGCGGGGCGTGGACGGTGGCCGTGCCGCTGCTCTGCGCCGCCGGCTGGCTGGCCGTGGCGCGCCTCTCGGGAGAGTTCTCCGGCAATTGGATGACGGGCGTCTGGAACGCGGCGATCCGCTTCGGCTCTTTCATGTTCTATGTCGGACTGCTGGTGATGATCAGGCGCTACCTGCAGGAACGCGACGCGCGCAAGACCGCGGAGCAAACCGCGCGCCTGAAGACCGGCTTGATCTCGCTGGTCAGCCATGAATACGCGAACTACCTGACCAACATGAAGCTGGCCCTGAAGGTGCTCCATGAGCCTGAGGGCCCCCAGCCGTTGTGCTCGCGGGAGGGCGCCTTCGCGATCCTGGACAGCGTCCTGAGCCGCCTGCGCGTCTCCACGGAGAGCTTCCTGACCATGGACCGCATCGAGTCGGGGCGCCTGAAGCTGGAGATGTCCCGGACCGACCTGTGCGGCGTGGCGCGCGACGCCATCGCCGTCCTGCGGCCCGTGGTCGAGAACAACCGCTTGGAAGTGCTCACGGAGTTCCCGGTTCACCCCGTCCTGGTATTGGCCGACGCGGCGGCCCTTTCCATCATCATCAGCAACCTCCTGACCAACGCCGTCAAGTACACGCCGTCCGGAGGCGTCATCGTGGTGCGCGTGGCCCCGATGGGAGAACTCTGGGCCAGGTTCTCGATCCAGGACACGGGGGTCGGGATGTCGAGCGAGCAGGTCGCCAAGCTCTACTCCGAGCCCGAGCCCGAGCCCGCCCCAGCGGAGCAGCGGGGCGGTCGGCACAAGGGCTTCGGCGTGGGGATCGCGCTGATCAACGAGCTCCTCGGGTTGCACGGGGCTCGCCTCGACGTCAAGAGCGCGCCCGGCCAGGGCACGCGCTTCGCCTTCGACCTCTCGGCCTGGGACGGCAAGCCGGACCGCTAGGGCGGCCCGGGCTCAGCGCAGCAGGCGCAGCAAAGAGCCGCCCGGCAGGCCCGCCAGACCGGCCGAGACCAGGGCCGCGATGAGGCCCAGCGGCATCACGACGAGCGCGGCCGCGGTCCAGGCCGCGCCCGACCACCGGCGCGAGAAGGCGGGGATGCTCTCCATGACCAGCCAGAGGCCCGCGGGCAGGAGCAAGGCCAAGAAGAGCCAGCCGAACTTCGCGGAGACCGTGAAGCCGCCCGCGGCCAGGCAGGCCAAGAGGAAGATCAGCCCGAAATGGGAGGAGTCCTGGTCCGCGCCGCCGGCCAAGGTGACGGGGCGGCGCAGCACGTCCTCCACCACGAGGCGCTCCACGAGCTCGTCGGGCAGGGGCCGGCCGCAGAGCCAGCAGCAGGGGGCGGGCCGCAGGATGTCGCTGCTGCAGTGCGGGCAGACCGGATGGGGGGACTCGTCGCTCATGGCCGGTCCCGGCGCGAGGCGTAGTCCCGCGCCAAGTCCCGGCTGCGGCGGATGACCTGGCCGAGCCAGACCGCGGTGAAGGCCAGGGCCAGCAGGAAAGTGACCGCGGCGTAGCCGGGCACGAGGGCTTCGGGCCGCAGCCAGGCGCTGTGCGCCAGGAGCAAGGCGTAGCCGAGGCCCGCGCCCGCGCCCGCGAAGCGCACCAAGGCCAGGTCGAAGCGCAAGCCGGCCAAAGCCAGGAGGGGGAAGTAGGCGACGGCCAAGGGGCTCTTGGGGCCGTCGGCCACGAGCAGGATGGCGGTGAGGTAGGCCAGGTCGCAGGCGGTGGAGGCGAACTTGAGCCGGCCCGGGAAGAACCCGGCGCGCAGGAGCACGAGCACGGCCCAGCCGGTGAGGGCCCAGGCCCCGGCCAGGACGGTCATGGCCAGGTGGAAGCGCCAGTCCACGCCGGCCACCTTGGGCAGGTGCAGGCCGAGCAGGTCCAGGCCGCGGTAGTTGACCAGCTCCACCGCGTAGAAGGCGGCGATGGCGCAGACGCGCAGGAGGTTGGCGCGGCTCTCGCCCTGGTACTCCTGGCGGCGCTGGCAGACGTGCCAGGCGAAGTCGGCCGGGGCGCCCATGTCAGCTGAGCCTAGCACATTTAGGCATGCCGTGAGAAAGGGGGCCTCATGGAGAGCAGCGCCACAAAGATCCTCGAAGAAGAGCACCACGCCATTGAAAAGGTCATCGCCTGCGCAGCCGCGCTCGCTGACAATCCCGCAGAGGGGCCCGACCAGGAGGTCCTTGGCCGTATCATCCGCTTCATGCGCGATTACGTCGAGAATTGCCACCATGAGAAGGAGGAACGCATCCTCTTTCCTCTGCTTGTGCGCAAAGGCGTGCCGGTGACCGGATGCCCTCTCGGAGCCCTCACCCACGAGCACGAGTCGGGCAGGAAGCTGGTCGCCCAGCTGACCCTGGCGGCCGATTCCCCGGCAAGCGCGCCGCGCCGGCGCGAATCCCTGTTGGAGGCCTTACGCGGACTCGTGGCGCTGTATCCGGGCCATATCTGGAAAGAGAATTTTCTGCTGTTTCCGATGACCGACAAACTGCTCTCGGCTGAGGAGCAGAAGAGCCTCCTGGAGCGATTCGAGGCCGTGGAAGAGCGGATCGGCCGGGAGAACCATCATCGACTTGAAGAGCTGGCGGATGAATTGAGGGCCGCGACGCAATCAAAAGAGGGGCAGAGCCGGCTTGACCGGGATTTTATCAGGCCGCGCTAAGATGTAGTTGCGAGGTTGAAGATGGACAAACCACGGAGGATCTTGGGCAGATTCATCGAAGCCGGGACGGAGACTCTCAGGCGCAACGGCAAACTGTATGTCTATTTCATGAGCGCCGGCTATTGCCCGTACTGCGCGGGCGAAAGGTGGGCCATCGTGCGCGCGCTGGAGCGGTTCGGCCGCTGGAGCGGGCTCAAGGAGAGTTCCAGCGCTTCCCGGGACGAGCCATGGCTGGATCTGCCCACCTATGATTTCGCTTCCGCCGCCTACGGCAGCGAGCACGTGGAATTCGCCGCGTGCGAGACGGATGACCGGGAGTTCCGGCCGCTGCAGAAGCCTGCCCAGGCCGACGCTCCGCTGGTGAGGAAGTTCGACCCGAAAGGCTACATCCCGTTCCTCCTGATCGGGGGCCGCTTCACGCAGGTCGGCTCAGGCGTCAAGCTGTCGCTGCTGGCCGGACTCTCGTTCTCGCAGGCGCAAGCCCAGGCCCAAGATCGCGCGACATCGCTCGGTCAGGCGGTCGAGACCGAAGCGAACGTGATCTGCGCCCTGGCCTGCCTGGCCGGTTTGCCGTTGCAGCTCTTCAGGGAACCCGAGATCGCGGGCTTGGTGGAGCAAGCCCAGAGCGTCCTCGTTCATGGAACGCCCGCGCCCTAGTCATGGACCTTAGGACTTCTGCGGCTGCGGCCGGAACGATCTTCACGGTCGGCCATTCGACGCGGTCTCTTGAGGATCTTGTCGCTCTGCTCCGGGCGCACGGGATCCGGCAACTGGTGGACGTCCGGAGCATCCCGCGTTCCCGGCATAATCCGCAGTTCAACATGGAGACCCTGGGCAAGGCCCTGCGCAATCGCCGCATCGGATATCGGCACATGAAGGACCTGGGCGGGCTGCGGCATGCCAGGGCGGGCTTGACGGTCAACCAGGGCTGGCGCAATGCCTCGTTCCGGGGCTTCGCCGACTACATGCAGACCGAGCGATTTCAAGCGGCCTTGGGGCGGCTCATCTCCCAGGCGGCCCGCAAACCCGCAGCCATCATGTGCGCCGAGGCTGTCCCATGGCGCTGCCACCGCTCCTTGATCGCCGATGCGCTCACCGCGCGAGGCATCGCGGTGCGGAATATTTTCAGTCCCGGCAACGCCAAGCCCCACGCTTTGACAAGGATCGCCAAGGTCCAAGGCGAGCATGTGACCTACCCGCAGCCAGGGGCAGTCGCTGCGCCTGGGGAGGTCGCCAGTTGAGGATCACATTCGTGAAGTCAAACAAGACGGTTGAGTGGGATGCCAGATTCGCCAGCATCCTGGAATGCGCGGAGGGCAATGGAATCCAAATAGACAATGTCTGCAGGGTGGGGATCTGCGGGACCTGCAAGGTCAAATTGCTGTCCGGAGAAGTGCAGATGGAGACCCAGGACGGGCTGCAGGATGAAGACCGGGCGCAGAACATGATCTTGACGTGCGTCGCGGTCCCCAAGACGGATGTGTCCATAGACGCTTGACTTGGGTCCATTCGAATGTCGACGTTCGACCTTGCCGCCGCGGCGCCCTTCCGGCTGGATTTCACGGTCTGGGCGCTGCGCAGGCTGCCCACCAACGCTATCGATCGCTGGGACGGCCGGACCTACCGGCGGGTCCTGGTCCTTGACGGCTTGCCGGAGGAAGCCGAAGTCTCCCAGGCCGGACCGCCCGAGAGGCCGCGGCTGCGGGTCGGCTTTCCCGGCGGACGCCTGACCGCAAGAAGGCGAGCGGCCGCGACCGCGGCCCTGGAGAAGCTGCTTGGCTTGCGCATCGATCTTGAGCCCTTTTACCGCATCGCCGCCGCCGACCGCCGGCTCGCGTCGCTGGTGGAGAGATTCCGAGGCCTCAAGCCGCCCCGCTTCGAGTCCATCTTCGAGAGCCTGATCAACGGCATCTCCTGCCAGCAGTTGTCTCTCCATGTCGGGATCCTGCTGCTCAGCCGCCTGGCGCGGGAATTCGGCCTGAGCCGAGGCGAGAGCCCGGCCTTCCCGAGGCCCCGGGATCTCTCGAGCGCGAGCGTGCCCAAACTGCGCCGGCTCGGCTACAGCCGGAGTAAAGCACATCACATCATTACGCTCGCGCGGGCCGTCGCCAGCCGCGAGCTGGACCTGGAGACGCTCAAAGACCGCGGCGATGACGCGGCGACGACCGATCTGCTCGAGCTTGACGGCGTCGGACGCTGGACGGCCGAGTATGCGCTGCTGCGCGGCCTGGGGCGCCTCGATGTCTTCCCGGCCGACGACGTGAGCAGCCAGGCCAAACTCCAGCGCTGGCGCGGCCTGCGAAGCCGGCCAGGCTACGACGCCATGCACAGGGTGCTTGACCGTTTCCGGCCTTATCGGGGAATGATCTATTTTCACCTGCTCCTCGATTCCCTCTCTAGAAAAGGCTTCCTCCTTGCGAAGGACTTACGGGCTGTAGGCAAACTTGGTACAATCGCCGCGTCGCCCCTGTAGCTCAGTTGGTCAGAGCACCCCGCTCATAACGGGAGGGTCGCAGGTTCAAGTCCTGCCGGGGGCAGATTTTTTTCGATTTTTTTGGGCCTTGACAGGGCCGGCAACCGGGGGTAGACTGAGTATGTGGCCGCCCCTCGGGGCGTCCAAAAGAAGACTCCAGGCGGCGTCGCCGCCGGATAAGCCAAATCCCCGAACAGGGGATTTGGCTTTTTCAGGCCTCACGGGAAAGCCCGGGCCCCCAAAATTGCTAAAATCCCTCGACGGCGAGATCTTCCGCGCCCCTGGAGCCCAGACCATGAGCACCGCAGCCACACAGCCGCCGCTCGCCCCGGCCAGCGACTTCATCCGCGACATCGTGGCGGAGGACCTGAAGTCCGGCAAGCACGCGAAGGTCGTCACGCGCTTCCCGCCCGAGCCCAACGGCTACCTGCACATCGGCCACGCCAAGTCCATCCACCTCAATTTCGGCATCGCCCGGCAGTTCGGGGGCGTCTGCAACCTGCGCTTCGACGACACCAACCCCTCCACCGAGGACGTGGAGTACGTGGACTCCATCCAGGAGGACGTGCGCTGGCTGGGCTTCGACTGGGGCCGGAACCTGTTCTACGCCTCGGACTATTTCGACCAGATGTACGACTACGCGGTGGAGCTGGTCAAGCGCGGTAAAGCCTACGTCTGCGACCTTCCGCTGGATGACGTCCGCCGCATGCGCGGCAATTTTCAGAAGCCGGGCGAGCTCAGCCCCTTCGCCAAGCGCTCCGTGGAAGAGAACCTCGACCTCTTCGCCCGCATGCGCAAGGGCGAGTTCCCCGACGGCTCCAAGACCCTGCGCGCGCGCATCGACATGTCCTCGCCCAACATGAACCTGCGCGACCCCGTGCTCTACCGCATCAAGCGCGCGCGTCACCACCGCACCGGGGACAAGTGGCTGATCTATCCGATGTACGACTACGCCCACCCCATCGAAGACGCGCTCGAGGGGATCACCCATTCCATCTGCACCTTGGAGTTCGAGGACCACCGGCCCCTCTACGACTGGACCCTGGAGAACGGGCCCGCGCCCTGCCGGCCCCGCCAGATCGAGTTCGCGCGCCTCTCCGTCGAGCATACGGTCATGAGCAAGCGCAAGCTCCTGCAGCTCGTCGAGGAGAAGCTCGTCTCGGGCTGGGACGACCCCCGCCTGCCCACCATCCAGGGCCTGCGCCGCCGCGGCTACACCCCCGAGGCCATCGCGGACTTCTGCGCGCGCATCGGCGTGACCAAGTTCAACAGCTCCACCGAGGTGGCCCTGCTCGAGGACTGCATGCGCGACGACCTCAACAAGCGCTGCACCCGCATGATGGCGGTCTTGAAGCCCGTCAAGGTGGTGCTCTCGAACTATCCCGAGGACCAGGTCGAGCAGCTCGACGCGGCCAACCACCCCGCCGACCCGTCTTTGGGCAGCCGCAAGGTCCCCTTCTGCCGCGAGCTCTACATCGAGGAGGACGACTTCCGCGAGGTCGCTCCCCCCAAATACTACCGGCTGGTCCCGGGCAAGGAGGTGCGCCTGCGCTACGCCTACTTCCTCAAGCTCGAGCGCATCGTCAAGGACGCCTTCGGCAAGGTCATCGAGCTGCGCTGCACCTACGACCCGGCCACGCGCGGCGGCGACGCGCCGGACGGCCGCAAGGTCAAGGCCACCATCCACTGGGTCTCGGCCCGCCACGCCGCGGAAGCGGAGGTGCGGCTCTACGACCACCTGCTCTCCATCGCCGACCCCGGCGGCATCCCGGAGGGCGAGGATTTCCGCAAGCACCTCAAC
>JAQUNT010000018.1 GCA_028717525.1 Elusimicrobiota bacterium | reverse complement strand
CCCGGGCCGCCTACCTCGTGCCCGCGGACGCGCACCCGAACTACGTCAAGCTCAACGGCTACCCGCTCTCGCTCTTCTACGCCAACCTCGCCAAGCTCAAGGCGCGCAGCGCCACGGCCATCATCGACTCCTGCTTCTCCGGGGCGAGCCACAAGGGGATGCTGGTCTCCCGGGCCAGCCCTCTGGTGCTCTCGGCCGCGGCGCCGGAGCCGGCCGCGGGGGTCGACGTCTTCACCTCCGCCTCCGGCCAGGAGATATCCTCCTGGTACGAGGAGAAGGGGCATTCGCTGTTCACCTACTACCTCCTCAAGGCGGTGCAGGACGGGGCCAAGGCGGGGCGCACCTTGACCAACGCCGAGGTGCGCGACGCTCTGGGCGAGCGCGTGCCGGTCCAGGCGCGCCGGCTCTTCGGCCGGATCCAGACCCCCGCCTTCTCGGGGGCGGCGCAGGCTTCCTTCCTCGGAGCCCAATAATGTTATGATGCGTCCATGAAACGGAAGACCCCGGCCCGCATCCTCGTTTCCCTGGCCGCGGCGCTCCTCTGCGGCTGCGGCGCTCCCGGCAAGGCCGTGCGCAAGGACGTCCGCGAATCCGCGCTCGACAGCCTGGTCCAGAAGAAATGGAAGGACTACGCCAAGGGCAAGCCGGGCTTCAAGGGCGAGATGTCCGTGTTCCTGCGCACGCCCAAGGGCGAGCACTTCGGCTCCACCGCGCGGCAGGCGGGCCCCGGCACCCACTTCCGGGGCGCCAGCACCACCAAGACCTTCACCGCCGCGGCCATCATGCTCCTCCACCAGCAGGGCAAGCTCAACATCGACGACAAGATCACCGCGCTCATCCCCGGCCAGGACCGGGCCTATGTCTCGGACACCGAGGACTTCGCCATCCCGTACAAGAACCAGATCACCATCCGGCTGCTGCTCGACCACCGCGCGGGTGTCTGGGACGTGGACAACTCCACCTTCCCGGCCACTACGCGGCCGCCCTATCCGGGGCAGTCCTACATCATGATGGTCCAGGAGGAGGACCCCGACCACGACTGGATTGCCGGCGAGCAGGCGGTCGCGGTAGCGGAACACAAGCTGAGCAGCTTCCCGCCGGGCGCGGACTATCACTACAGCGACACCGGCTACACCATCCTGGCCCAGATCGTGGAGCGGGTCTCCCGGCGGAGGTTCGACCAGTTCCTGCGCGAGAGCTTCACGGTCCCCAACGGCCTGACCGAGACGACCTTCCCCTACCTGGGCCGGGACCAGAAGATACCGGAGCCCTTCCTGCCCGGCTACTCCCGGATGCCCGCCGGGGTTCTGGAGTCGACCGAGGACAACATGTCCTCCCACGTGGGCGAGGGCAACGTCATCACCACCCCGGCCGACCTGTCCAAGTGGGTCCGCCTGCTGGTCCGCGGGGAGGCCGGCCTCAAGCCGGAGACCGTCAAGATGATGACCGACGTCCTGCCCAACAAGGACGGCAACTACGGCCTGGGGCTGTCCTTGGTCCCGGGCGCCGGCTACGGTCACGGCGGCGCCCACCCGGGCTACCTGACCATGGCCCGCTACGACCCCGGGTCGGACGTGAGCGCCGTGGTCTCCTGCACCATGATGGATTACGTCACCACGAAAGACGAGATGGCTCTCCTGTACGACGTCATCCGCGACGGCAGGCGCCTGGTGGGCTTTCCCGAAGCGGTCCAGAAGGAATGAGCCTGCCGGGCAGTTGACGGACTCTCATCAAGGTGGTACCATAAATCCATGGCCTACATCATGGTCAGCGACGACGACGCGAGCGTGCTCAAGCTCATGGGCACCATCCTGACCAAGGCCGGCCACAAGGTGGTCACCTGCTCCTCCGGCCTGGACACGCTCAAGAAGCTGGGCATCCAGCCCGACGACCCGGCGGCGGAACTCCCCGACCTCCTGGTCCTGGACATCATGATGCCCAAGTCTGACGGCTACACGGTGGGCACCGTCATCCGCAACAACCCGCGCACCCGGGGCATCCCCATCCTAGTGGTCTCGGCCCTGCGCGAGATGAGCCGCCTGTTCACGGCCACGGTCCAGGTGGACGGCTTCCTGACCAAGCCCTTCGCCCCCGAGGACCTCATCGGCAACGTGGCCAAGATCCTCGATAAGCGCAAGGCCCAGGCCTAGTTCCCGCCGCCGAGGCCTACGGCCTCAGGTAATAATCCTCCGTGCTGTTGGGCTCGCTCTTGCGGATGAAGAGCCGCTTCTCCGCCGGGATGCCCAGCAGGGCCTGGAAGATGTCGGTCAGGATGGGGCGGCCGGAGTAGTAGCCGTGGCCCAGGCCGCCCACGCCCAAGGTCGGGGCGTCGATCTCGCCTACGTTGATCATGTCCGTGCCGGGCACGCGCTCGCAGGCGCCCATGCGCCGGCTCTTGTTGTAGCTCTCGGAGGCGGCGATGGCGTTGTCGTTGTAGGAGCAGTACACGGTCACGCGGCCGGCGACCTTCTGGAGCTGGGGCGCGACCTTCTGGAAGTCCTTGACCGGGAAGTCCGGGGCGTTGAGGATGAGCTCGCCGATGAAGGGCCGCTCGGTCGACTGGGAGAGCTGGGCCAGGGCGCGCAGGGTGACCTGGTGGCCCATGGAGTGGACCATCACGTGCACGGTCTGGCTGGAGGCCGCCAGGTCGCCGAAGAAGGCCTGGGCCAAGGGCACGGTCTTGAGCGCGTTGCCCAGGTTCTCCGCGTAGGTGCGGGTGACCATGGCGCCTCTGAACATCCCCTCTTCCGCGCCCGCGGGCCAGGAGAACAGGATGACCGGGCCCTGGAACTTGAGGTCGTAGGCGATCTGCGCCGCGCGCAGCACGGCCTCCTGGAACTTCACGTTGAAGCCGTGGATGAAGACCAGGATGTCCGAGCCCCGCTTCTGGCGCAGGAGCTCGGCCAGACCGGCCGGGTCCAGGGTCGCGCTGTTGAGGAGGCGGTAGTACTGGTGGGGGTCGGCGCGCGGGTTGGGCGCGAGCTCGAAGCTTCCCACCTGGTGGCGCTTGGGCACGTTGAAGGTGCACACCCCGTAGGAGAGCTTGTCCGACAGGGTGATCCCGAAGGAGGTGTCGTCGCAGTCCGCCGGGTCGCCGGTCACGGCGCGGTTGGTGGCGTAGATGACGTCCACGGACTGGGTGCCGGAGAAGGGCTGCTTGAGCAGCTCGCCCAGGTCCTTGCGCAGGGCGTCGCTGCCGTAGTAGCGCGGCGGCGTGAGCGGCTCGGGGGGCTTGACCGGGGCATGGCCGCAGCCGGCCAGCCCGGCGCAGGCGGCCGCCCAGGACGCCAGCAGCATCGCGGGAAAGCGCTTCATGGCTAAGACCTCCGTCCTAGAATTCGCCGACCTTCTGGTGTATCTGGAGCCTGGCTCCGGTGCAGCGCACGACCTCCTCGACGGTGGTGTCCTCGGCGATCTCCTCCAGGACCAGCCCGTCGTGGGCCACGCGGATGACGGCCATGTCGGTCACGATGAGGTCGACCTCCCGGCGCGCGGTCAGGGGCAAGGCGCAGCGCTTGAGGATCTTGGGCTGGCCGTGCTTGTTGACGTGCTCCATGGCGATGATGACCTTCTTGGCTCCCACCACCAGGTCCATGGCCCCGCCCATGCCCGGCACCATCTTGCCCGGGATCATGTAGTTGGCCAGGTTGCCCTCCTCGTCGACCTCCAGGGCCCCCAGCACGGTCACGTCCACGTGCCCGCCGCGGATGATGGCGAAGGACATGGCCGAGTCGAAGTAGCAGCCGCCGTGCACCATGGTGACGGGCTTGCCGCCCGCGTTGACGATGTCCCAGTCCGGGGCGTCCTTGGGCGCCTCCGGCCCCAGGCCGATGAAGCCGTTCTCCGAGTGCAGGAACACGGTCCGGTCGGGGGGGATGAAGTTGGCGACCAAGGTGGGCAGGCCGATGCCCAGGTTGACCAGGGAGTTGTGGGCCAGCTCCGCGGCCACCCGGCGCGCGATGCGCTCGCGCTTGTCCGGCGCCTGGGGGGGCTTGGGCTTGGTCATCGGGCGGCCTCCACGGCGACGGTGTTGATGAACACGCCCGGGATGGTCACCCGCTCCGGGTCGAGCTCGCCGCGGAGCACCAGGCGGTCGGCCTCCGCGATGGTGTGCTGGGCGGCCATGGCCATGACCGGGTTGAAGTTCTTGCCCGCCTTGGCCACGAAGGCGTTGCCGCAGCGGTCGCAGACCGAGGCCTTGACCAAAGCGAAGTCGGCCTTGAGCGGGGTCTCCAGGAGGTACTTGTGCCCGTCCACCTCCAGCTTGCGCTTGCCGGTCTCCGCCTCGGTGCCCAGGCCCGTGGGGGTGAGGACCCCGCCCAGGCCGGCCCCGGCGCAGCGGATGCGCTCGGCCAAAGTGCCCTGGGGCACGAGCTCCACGGCCATCTCGCCGGAGTTCATCTTCTGCCCGGCCGCGGGGTTGAGCCCGATGTGGGAGGCGATGAGGCGCTTGACGCGGCCCGCGACCACCAGCTTGCCCAGGCCGCGGTTCGGGAAGCCCGCGTCGTTGGTGATGACGGTGAGGTCCTTGGTGCCCTGCGCCAGGAGGGCCTCGGTCAGCCGGATGGGCTGGCCGCAACACATGAAGCCGCCCACCATGATGACGGCGCCGTCGTGGATGTGGGAGACGGCCTGGGCCGGGGTCTCGATCTTCTTCATGGCCTCAGGCGAAGGCGGCGTCGCGGCGCCGGTCCTTCAGGAAGGGGAAGCGGGTCCGGGTCTTCTCCACCAGGGCCCGGTCCACCTCGGCCTCGGCCAAGAAGACCCCTTCGCCGGTGCCGCAGTCCAGCACCACCTTGCCCAGGGGGTCGAAGATCATGGAGTTGCCGCTGTACTCGAGCAGGGGGTCCTTGCCCGTGCGGTTGACCCCCACCACGTAGGCCTGGTTCTCGATGGCGCGGGCCTGCAGGAGGCGCATCCAGTGCTCGGCGCGGCGCATGGGCCAGGAGGCGATGACCACGTAGAGGTCCGCCTGCGCGGCCGCGTTCCAGAACAGGTAGGGGAAGCGCAGGTCGAAGCACACGGCCGGGACCACGGAGAGGCCGCGCAGGGAGAACTTCTCGGGGCGGGAGCCCGGCCGGTAGGTCCCGTCCTCCTTGCCGAAGGAGTAGAGGTGGATCTTGGAGTAGCTGGAGACGAGCTTCCCGGACTCGTCCATGGTGATGAGCCGGTTGAAGCCGTCCTGCACGCCCCCGAAGGAGACGCAGGTCCGGCGCCGGCGGGCGAGGTCGGCGAAGAAGGCGAGGTCGGAGTCGTCCACGGTGGTCTTGGCCTTGTCCATGGAGAAGCCGGAGAGGGTCATCTCCGGGAACACGACCCAGTCGAGGCGGTCCCGCGCCGGGAGCTTATCCATCAAGGACAGGATGCGGGCCTTGGCCGCGGCCTTGTCCTCCCAGGGCATGTCGAGCTGGCAGAGGGCGATCTTCATATCGGGTATCATAGCATCTCGCGCGTGCGCCCGCCCACAATCTGCTAGAATGGCCTCCGTTGCCGGCGTATGCTCTCCAAGAGAGGTGAGAAAGTGAAGACACTCGCATCAGCCGTCATCTGCGCTCTGCTGTGGCCGGCCTTCGCCTTCGCCGCGCCGGCCCCGGCCGCCAAGCCCGCGTCGTCCCTGCGGACGGACGAGCAGAAGACCCTCTATGTCCTGGGCATCTGGCTGGCGCAGAAGGTCGACGTCTTCGGCCTGAGCGCGGAGGACCTCAAGTACGTCCAGATGGGCCTGAAGGACGCCACGCTCAGCCAGAAGCCGCAGGTGGAGCCCGAGGTCTACGGCCCCAAGATCAATGAATTGGCCCAGGGGCGCATCAAGGCCCGGGCGGACAAGGAGAAGGCCCGGTCCCAGGTTTTCCTGGAGAAGACGGCCAAGGAGGCGGGCGCCCAGAAGACGGCCTCCGGCCTCGTCTATTTCGAGGTCAAGGCCGGCACCGGAGCGGCGCCCGCGGCCGCGGACACGGTCAAGGCCTACTACAAGGGCACCCTCGTCGACGGGACCGTGTTCGACGCCTCGGCCAAGCACGGCTCGGGCCCCATGGAGTTCGCCCTCGATTCCGTCATCCCCTGCTGGACCGAGGGCATCCAGAAGATGCGGGTCGGCGGCAAGGCCGAGCTGGTCTGCCCCCCGGACATCGCCTACGGCGACCGCGGCACGAGCGGCATCCCGGGCGGGGCGGCCCTGATCTTCGAGGTGGAGCTCGCCGACGTCGTCAAGAAGGCGCCGGCCCCGGAGCCCAAGGCGTTCCTGGAGCAGGCGGCCAAGGAGGCGGGCGCCCAGAAGACGGGTTCCGGCCTGATCTACAAGGAGCTCAAGGCCGGGACCGGCCCGAGCCCCAAGCTCACGGACACCATCAAGGCGCACTACCACGGCACCTTGCTCGACGGGACCGTGTTCGACAGCTCGGTCCAGAAGGGGACGCCCGCGGAGTTCCCCCTGCAGGGCGTCATCAAGTGCTGGCAGGAAGGCCTCGCGAAGATGAAGGTGGGGGGCAAGGCCAAGCTGGTCTGCCCCGCGTCCATCGCCTACGGCGAGCAGGGCCGGCCCGGCATCCCGGGCGGGGCCACGCTCGTCTTCGAGGTCGAGCTGCTCGACATCGTCAAGAAGTAGGGCGCACCAGGAGGTGGGGAGATGAGGGCGCTCGCGACGATCGTTGCCGGGACCCTGCTCGCGCCGGCCTTCTGCGCCGCCGCGCTCGCGGAGGCCCCGCGGACCGAGGAGCAGAAGATCCTCTACGCCGCAGGGGTTTGGTTGGCGCAGCGGGCGGAGCCCCTGAGCCTGACGGCGGCGGACCTTAAGTTCGTGCAGATGGGGCTCAAGGATGCCGTGCTGGGAGCCAAGCTCAAGGCGGATATCGCCGTCTACGGCGCGAAGTTCAACGACCTGGCCCAGGCGCGGTCCAAGGCCAAGGCGCAGAAGACCAAGGACTTCCTGGCCCGGGCAGCCAAGGCGCCGGGGGCCCAGCGGACGGCTTCCGGGCTCGTTTACGTCGAACTCAAGCCCGGGAAAGGCGCCTCCGCGACGGTCGTGGACACGGTCAAGGCCGCCTATACGGGCATGCTCAGCGACGGCACCGTGTTCGACCGCTCCCCGGCGGGCCGGCCCTTGGAGTTCCCGTTGTCGGGCGTGGTCAAGTGCTGGCAGGAAGGCATCCCGATGATGAGGGTCGGGGGCAGGGCCAAGCTCTTCTGCCCCGCGGACCTGGCCTACGGCGAGCAGGGCCGGCCCGGCATCCCGGGCGGCGCCGCGCTCGTCTACGAGGTGGAGCTCGTCGAGGTGGTCAAGAAGTAGGGTCCCGGCCCGGAACGGCTGGCCACCCCCAACGGAACCGCCGCCCCCCTGCGAGGGGGGCGGCGGTTGCGCGTGACCGGAGGTCACGCGCTCGTTTGAACGGCTAGGCCCTCCCCGTCTCCACCAGCATCTCCCCGTCGTCCCAGGTCACGTGGAGTGACACGGTCCGGCGGCAGGCCGAGCAGTCCTCGAATCGGGTGCTGCCGTCCTCGTCGGCCTCCACCAGGACCTCGAGCTCCTCGCCGCAGTGAGGGCAGGGGACCTGGGTCCAGTCCTGGGCGCGGGGCAGGCCCTCCGGCGCGGGGCGTCCGGCCCGCGGCTGGCCGCGGCGGTGGCGGCGCAGGCCGGGCCTCATGGCGCGGCCGGGCCCACGACCAGCACGACGCGGCGGTTGGCCTCGCGGCCCGCCGCGGTGTCGTTGCCCTTGACCGGGCGGAACTCCCCGAAGCCCGCGGCGCTCAGGCGGCGGGGGTCGAGGCCGGCGTGCTCGTGCAGATAGCGGGCCACGGCCGCGGCCCGGGCCGCGGAGAGCTCCCAGTGGCCGTTGAAGCTGCCGAAGAGCTCCCACTTGATCGTGGAGTTGTCGGAGTGCCCCTCCACGCGGACCGCGCGCGGGCCCAAGGCCTGCAGGGCCCGGCCCAGGCGGTCCAGCAGGGCGATGCCGGCGTCCGTGAGCTTGGCCTGGTTGGACTTGAAGAGGAGCGGCTCCTGCAGGGTCAGGGCCACGGAATCCCCGTCCTGCTCGATGCGGGCCTTCTCGCCCTGCATCTCCTTGAGCACAGCGTCGGCCAGGCTGCCCAGGTCGTCGTGGGCTCGGGCCTGGGCCTGGGTGCGCTCCGTGAAGGCCTTGTCCTGCTCCGCCTTCACGGCCGCCGCGGCCGCGGCGAGTTCGTCGAGCCGGGCCTTGGCCGCGGCCAGGGTCGCCTTCTGGTTGGCCAAGGTCCGGTCCGCGGCGATCTTGTCCTTCTTGAGCGCGTCCAGGCCGCGCGCGAGCTCGTCCTTCTCCTTGACCAGCTCCGCGACCTTGCCCGAGAGCTGGCCGGTGTTGGCCGCCAAGGACGAGCGCAGGTCCTGGTTGGACTTGGCCAAAGAGTCGATGCGCTCCTGCTGGGCCTTGAGCTTGGCGTCGAGGTCCGCGGCCTTGGCCTCGAAATCCTTGGCCTGGGACTGCAGGGCCGCGGCCTTGTCCTCGCCCGCGCGGATCTGCTGGCGCAGCTGACCCGAGTTGGTCTCGCAGAGGTCGGCCTGGGCCTGGAGCTTCTTGATCTTGCCCGAGGCGCAGCCGGAGAGGAGCAGGGCCACGACGGCGACACAGAGGGAGTTCTTCATGGGGCCCATTGTATCAAACCCGCGGCGGCCGTCAAATCACCTGGCGCATCCCGTCCTCGGCCAGGCGCGCGGGCAGGCGGCCCGCGCGGCGCAGCAGCCGGCGCAGGCCGGCCTCCGAAGCCTCGGATAGGTGGGAGAACAGGGTCCTCCGCGGCGCCGCGGCCCGGGCCAAGGCCAGGGCCTGCTCCGGGCTGTGGTGACCCGGGTCCCGGCCGCCTGGGGGCAAGGAGGCCTCGACCACGAGCAGGTCGCAGCCGGAGGCCAGGCGCTCCAGGCTCGGGCTGGGGCCGCTGTCCCCGGAGAAGACCACGGTGCGGCCGGCCGCGCGCAGGCGGAAGCTCAGCGCCGGGGTGGGGTGCGCGGCGCGTCGGGCCTCCACGCTCCAGCCCGGGCCGCGGGCCGCGTCCCCGTCGCGGAGCTCGCGCAGCTCCAGGCGGTAGCCCCGCGGCTCCAGCCAGGGCCAAAAGGCGCGCCGCAGCCGCGCCACGAATGCGGAGAGGCCGGCCGGTCCCCACAGGAGCAGGCGCCCCGCGCGCGGGGGCTCGTCGTAGCGCAGGTGGAAGAGCAAAGCGGCCAGGTCGCCCGCGTGGTCGGGGTGGCGGTGGCTCAGGAAGAGGTCGCTGGCTGCGGCGGGGCGCAGGCCGCAGCGCGCCAGCTGCCAGAGGTCGCCGAAGCCCAGGTCGAAGAGCAGCAGCGTCCGGGGCAGCCGCACCGCGTAGCCGGCCGGGTTGCGCACCCGGCCGGGCCGGCGCGCCGGGGTGAAGGCGCCCGAGCCGAGGACGACGAGCTCCAGCCCGCCGCGCATGGCCGGGGGCTAGATCATCTCGGTGAGCAGCTCCGGCCGGGGCTGGGGGATGACCACCTTCTCCACCAGGAGCCCGCGGCGGCCCACCGCGGCCGCGGCCGCGGCCACGGCGGTGTCCACGGCGGCCACGCTGCCGGTCATGGTCACGAAGGCCTTGCCGCCCATGGCCATGGCCAGGCGCACCTCGATGAGGCGCACCGAGGCGGCCTTGACCGCCGCGTCGGCCGCCTCGATCAAAGCGGAGACGGAGAAGGCCTCCACCACGCCCAGGGCCTCGAGCTTGTCCACCAGCGCGGTGCCGGAGATGGCGGGCATGACCTCGGGATGCACGTTGGGGATGACGAAGCGGTCTACGCAGGAGACGCCGGCGCGGTTGCCCCCGACGTCCACGCTAGCCTGCACGTCGGCCACCTCGCCCGTGACCAGGACGATGTACTTGCCCGGGCAGACCGTGCGCGCCAGCAGGAGCTTGACGGGCGCGGTCTTGAGCATCTGGTCGGTCACGTCGAAGCCGCGCGCCATGCTGGAAAGCTCCACCCCGCCGATCGCTTGGTTCATGCAGTTATCTCCACGAAATCCGTGACCGCCGTGACCTGTCCCGAGATGCTGGCGTGCACGGGCGCGCCGAGCTGGTCCTCGGGCAAGTCGCCGATCAGGTCGCCCCGCTCCACCGCCTGGCCGGTCTTGACCACGGGCCGGGCCGGCACGCCCACGTGCTGCTTGAGGGGGATGCGCACAAGCGCCGGCGCGTAGGGCTCTTGGCGCAGGGGCGCCTCCGCCTCGTAGTCCTCCAGCCCCAGGCGGCTCTTGAGCTGGCTCACCGGGATCTGGCGCCAGGGCCGGATGGGATGGGCCTTGGGCGCCTGGCCGCGGTTCAACGGCGAGCTCTTCCAGTTGACCTTCTGGGCCGCGAGGTCGCCCTTGGTGAAGCCGCAGATGTCCCCGGGGTTGAGGTTCTCCGGGCAGGCGAAGAGGCTGCAGAGCCGGCACTCGCAGCAGAGCAGGGCCCAGTGGCTCCAGGGCTTGCGGTCCGGGGCCGAGAAGAGCAGGCTGCGCATGACCTTGTGCGGCTGGATGTCGTAGCCCAGCAGGTAGCGCGGGCAGAGCTCGGTGCACAGGGTGCACTGGTCGCAGGTCGACTTGCCGGCGCGGTCGAAGGCGGCGCGGCCCGCGGATTTGCGCCGCACCAGGGGATGCTCGCGGGGCAGGACGATCAGGCCGCCGCTGGTCTTGGTCAGCGGCGCGGAGAAGTCCTCGGCCACCTTGCCCATCATGGCTCCGCCGTCGAGGACCACGGGGTCCTTGACCGTGGCGCCGCCGGCCAGGGCCACGGCCTCGGCCATGCTCGTGCCTACCGGCACGCGCATGGTGCAGGGGGACTTGACCGCGCCGGTCACGGTGAGGAAGGTGTCCACCACCGGCGTGCTCCCCGCCCGCGCCATGTTGTAGAGGGTCTCCACGTTGTTGACCACCACGCCGACCTGCAGGGGGATGCCGCCCATGGGGATGAGCCGGCCCGTGACCTCGTAGACCTGGCAGAACTCGTCGCCCGCCGGGTAATAGTCGCCCAGGCGGTGGACGCCGAGGGCCTTCTTGCCCGCCACGGCTTTCTCCAGGAGAGCGACGAGCTCCGCGTGCTTCTCCTTGATGGCGATGACGCCCCGGGAGGCGCCGGTGGCCGCGACCACGGCCTCCAGGCCGGAGACGACCTCGGGCGCGAAATGGGCCAGGATCTCCTGGTCCTTCTGAAGCAGGGGCTCGCACTCCGCGGCGTTGACGATGACCGTCTCGGCCGGGGAGGAGACCTTTACATAGGAAGGGAAGCCCGCACCGCCGGCCCCCACCACGCCGGCCCGGCGGACGAGCCGGGCGAACTCGGACCGGGGCGCCATGGGGGCATTCTAGCAACTATCCTAATAGGAGGCCCATTGGTTCTTCCGCGAGTCCGTGTGCGTGCAGTCCACGAACAGGGCCCCGCGGCAGGACGCGGCCGGGTCCGCGACGTAGCCCCATTTCCCGGTGTCGCGCAGCTTGGCGGGGTCCACGGCGGCTTCGGCGCAGGCCGCGGCGTCGTAGGCGGCCATGTCGTTGGTCTCCTGATGGTCCTTGAGCTTGAGGGCGTCGATGACGGGCAGGTACTTGGGCATGAGGGAGGCGAGGTCCGGCGGGAACTGGCCCGGGTTGTCGCGGCTGTAGGCGGCCACGGCCGTGCGCAGGGCCGTCAGGCGGCCGCGGGTGGACTCCTCCCCGGCCGTGGCGGCCAGCTGCATGAACTTGGGCAGGGCCAGGGCGGCGACCAAGCCGAGCAGGACCGGGGCGAGGGCCAGCAGGACGAGCAAGGTCTTGCGCGCGGTCCCCACCTCTTGGATATAGACGACCCGGGTGTCGGCGATGTAGTCGTGCAGGGCCCGCTTCTTGTCCGTGAAGGCGGCGATGAAGAAGCCCAGGCCCGCGACGATGGTGGAGACCAGGTAGCCGGCCCAGCGGCCCAGGCAGCGCAGGGCGGTCAGCGGGGAGCCGTCCATGCGCACGATAGCGATGCCGGCCGCCATCTTGCCCACGGTCTGGCCCGAGCAGGCCGCGGGCATCCAGACGAAGTAGGCGATGCCCAGCAAGGAGCTGCACACGTTGGCCACCATCTTGGGGATGCCCACCAGAAGCAAGAAGCCGAAGATCAAGAGCTGGCCGACGGTGATGATGATGCCGTCGAGCATGTAGGCGCCGGCGCGGACCCAGAAGCCGGCCGGGGCCAAGGCGGGCGCGGCCGGGGCGGTCTGCGGCGCAGTGGCCTGCAAAGGGGCTCCGGCTTCGGGCGTCTGGGGCGGGATGTCCATGAAGACCTCCTGGGGCGGAGAGTATACCAGTTATGGGGTCAGACCCTCACCAACTTCACAAACGCCGGGGGGCGGTCAGTTGAGGGCGAAGGCCAGGGGGGAGAGGCGCTGGGGGGCGGCCGGCGCGGCGTGGCGGCGGTCGTGGCCGCGGCCGTGGTGCCGGCCGTGCTTGCGCAGCGGTTCCTGGCGGCCGTAGGAGTCGGAGCCCCGGTCCGAGGGCTCGGCGGGCGCCTGGTACCGGACGACGCCGGGGCCGGCGCCGAAGCCTTCCGCGCCGATGCGCTCGGCCAAGGACGGGTCGTCTATGAAGGGGTTGCGGTTGCCCTGGTACTTCTCGACGCGGTCGTTGCGCTGCCGCTCCTCCGCGGTGGGGGGGTGCTCCCGGTTCCAGCGCAGGAACATCTCGACGCGGTCCTTGAAGAAGCCGTGGTTGTAGGCCCCCTGCATGATGTTGCGGTCGTAGTAGCGGGTATAGAAGTAGAGCACCGCGCGCGCCACGCGGCCCTTGGACACGTCCGGCGGCTCGAAGACTCCGTGGCCCAGCTTGGCGCCCGCCTTGTTGGAATACTCGGGGCTGCCCGCGACCTCGCCGAAGGGCAGGTTGGAGCGCATGCTGTTGGGGTGCTGGAAGGTGGGCAGGAGGTG
>JAQUNT010000017.1 GCA_028717525.1 Elusimicrobiota bacterium | reverse complement strand
GCGCCGACACCGCCTATTCTCTGCAGGTCGCCGCCGTCAACCACAACGTGATCACTACGGCCTTCTCCGCCGCGGAGTCGACCAAGACCCTGCCCGCCGGCTCTTTCGGGACGGCCGGGCTCTCCGGCGTCGGGACTTCCAGCCTCACCGTCTCCTGGACCCACGATTTCACCGGCGGCACGCCGTTCTACGCGAGTCTTTCGACCGACGCGTTCGCGACGGTCAATCTGACCTCCATGACTCTGGGTTCCCCGGTCGTCTTCGGCACGGGCGGCGAGGGCCCGGCCTTGAGCCCCGACACGACCTATTATGCCCGGGTCTCCACGGATGCGGCCGGCTCGTTCACCAGCGCGGGCTCGACCGCGACCTTGGCCATGCCGCCCTCCGGGGCCACGGCGCTGGATGTGCAGATCTCGTCGCTGACCTTGGCTTGGGGCCCTGCGGACAATCCGCCGTGGACGCGCTACCTCGCCGACATCTCGACCGACGATTTCGCGACCGTGAACCTGACCAGCGCCACGCTCGAGACCGGGGCGACCTTCTACGGCCTGGACCCCAACACGACCTATTATCTGCGCGTGGCCGCGGTCAACCATGGCGGGACGCGGACCTCTTGGGACGTGGCCGAGGCGACCGCGACCTTGGCCCTCCCCGTCCGGGCGCCTCAGGTCTACAAGGTCCGGGCGGCCAGCATCATAGCCAACTGGGCTCCGCACCCGGCCAGCCCGCCTGAGGCCTCCTCCATGACCGCGGAGGGATACGTCCTGGAAGCCTCCTTGGCCTCGGATTTCTCCGGGTCCGTCATCTCCAGCCGGTCCGCGGGCGTGGCCTTGGCGACCTTGACCGTGTCCGGCCTGCAGGGCCTGCCCTATCACCTCCGCGTGGGAAGCCTGAACCGGCGGGGCGCGGTCAATTACACCGGCCTGGGCACGGCCACCCCGTTCGGAGACGTGCCCGCGGGCTGCTCAACAGAGGTCAGCGTCAAGCTGGACGCGTCCCGGGACTTCGCCGGGATCCAGGCCGCGCTGGACTCCCTGCCCAAGGCCTTGACCGGGGACACCTGCGTGGTGATCCGGGACACGCAGACCTATGAGCAGGAAGTCATCGTCCAAGGCTTCGTCAACGGCGGCTGGCGCCTCTCCATCATGTCCGACCCGAGCTTCGTGAGCTCCGCGCCGGTGGTCAGCCCCCCGCCGTCGACCCTGGCCGGTTTCCGCGTGCTCAACGACTCCGTCACCATCCAGGGGATATCCGTGGTCCCGGCCGCCTCCCTCTCCTACGGGATCACGGCTTCCTCCGCCTTCGTCACGCTTTCCAGCGTCAATATCGTCGACGAAGCGGGCCATATCGTCGCGGCAGGGATAGCCCTCTCCAGCTGGAGCGTCCTGTCCGGATCGAGCATAACGGTGCGGGACGCCGAAGGCGCGCGCCTCTCCGGAGCGGGGGTGAGTGCCGCCTCCAGCAGCGTCCGGGGCGCCACGGCCCTCTCCATCTCGGGCTGCCAAGACGCCGCCGTCGCGGCCTGCCGGTTCGCAGGCGGCGCGCAGGGCTGCGGAATCCGGCTCGATGCCGGCAACGGGGGCGTCATCCGACTTTCCGGCAATACGGTCGAGGCCGGAGCCCGCTACGGGATCTCCATCGGCGCGCAGAGCTCCGGCGCCCAGGTCATCGTCGCCTCCAACACCGTCCTGCTCTCGGCCAACGCCGGCTGGGATACCTATGGGATCTACCTGGACGGCCTCGTCACCGGGGGCGCATTCTACAACAACGGCATCTACTACCGCTCGGGCGCGGACATCACGGGCCGGACCACCTACGGGCTCTACGCGAACAGCGTGTCCGGGATCGACTTCCACCACAACCGCATCAATCAGCCCGGCCTGGTCACGGGCGGCTCGGTTGTGTCAGCTTACTTTTCCGGCGCCGCGGACAGCGGCTTCCGGTTCAACGACGTCAACTCCACGGGCACCGGTCTGACCAACGCCTATCTGTTCCAGCTCGCGAACTCCGCCGTCACGATCAAGAACAACATCTTCCACAGTTCCTGGACCATCTCCGGCTCCTCCGCCAGCCTCGCCGCGGACATCTTCTCCAGCCCCGGCCCGGATTACAACGATTGGGCCGGCTCGAGCGCCGACCCTTACTTCATCTGGGGCATGTCTTTCACCCCCGCGAATTGGCAGCTGGCGGGCAAGGACGCGAATTCGCGGTTCGCCCAGCCCCTCTGGTACGATCCCTCCGCCGGGGTCGAGGACTTCCATCCGCGCTCGAAGCAGGGGCGCTACGACCCGCAGACCCGGAGCTTCGTGTCGGACGGGGTCGTCTCGCCCACGATCGACGCCGCCGACCCGTCCGAGTCCTATGACCTGGAGCCCAGCCCCAACGGCAGCCGCGCCAACCAGGGCTCCTACGGCGACACCGCCGAGGCCTCCAAGTCCTTGTCCGCGCCGGGCTCGGTCTCCGTGGCCGCGGTCAACGGCTCGAGCGTCACCCTCTCCTTCTCGCCGGTGGCGTCGGACGGCTACTCCGCCGAGGCCGCGCTGGCCGCGGACTTCTCCGGGGCCATAACCTCCAAGACCGCCGACGGCTCCGCGAGCATGCTCTCGCCCCAGGGCCTGGCTTACGACACCACCTACTACCTGCGCGTGGGGGCCCTCTACGGCGCGGCCTACAGCTACGCCAGCGCGGTCCCGGCCTCCACGATCACTTTGGCGGCCGTGCCCGCGGCGGCGGCCGCCGGGCCGGTGCGGGTCTCCTCCTTGACCTTGACCTGGGCCTCCGGCGGCAACCCGGCCTGGACGCGGTACTTGGCGCAGATCTCCACGGACAGCTTCGCGACGCTGAACCTGGCGACCACGACCCTGAGCCGGGGGGCCACGTTCTACGGCCTGGACGCGAACACGACCTACTACCTGCGGGTGGCCGCGCTGAGCGGGAGCGGGATCCTGGCGGGCTGGAGCGCGGCCGCCGCCGCGACCTTGGCGGAGGCTCCGGCGGCGGCGCTGACCGGGGTCTACGCGACCTCGGCGTCGTTCTCCTGGACGACCGGGGCCAACCCCGTCGGGACGCGCTACCTGGCCCAGGCCTCCACGGACGGATTCGCCACGGTGAGCGCGTCGAGCGCCACTTTGGAGCCTGGCGCCACCTTCTTCGGCCTGCTGGGCAGCACGACCTACTACCTGCGGGCGCAGGCCGTGAACTGGGCGGGGACGGGTTCGGACTGGTCGGTCCTGGAGGCGACGGCGACCAGGGCGGCCGCGCCGGTGCCCGGCGCGCCGAGCGGCGTGACGGCCGGCGCCGTGACGGCCAACTGGAGCGGCAACGGTCCCGGCGCGCTCAACACGGTCCAGATCTCGACGGACGACTTCTCCAGCGTCAACGCCTCGAGCCAGACGCGCAACTCCTTCGCGGCCTTCGGCGGGCTGCAGGCGGACACCACCTATTACTTCCGGGTGCGCGCCACCGGTTACGACGGGCAGAGCACCGACTGGACGGTGCTGCCCTCGACCATGACCAAGCTGCTCGCCCCCGGGATGGCCGGGACGACTTTCGCGACGGTGGCCTTCTCGAGCGCGGTGGTGGCCTGGACGAGCGGGGGCAACGGGCCCGGCACGCAGTACGTCTGCAGCGTGTCGACGAACGACTTCGCCACGGTGAAGTTCGCGTCCACGACCTACGCGCTGGAAGCCTGGTTCGGGGCGGGCGGGGCCGGGCCGGCCCTGCAGCCCGACACCACGCACTACTTCCAGGTCCGGGCCCAGAGCGCCTCCGGGGCGAGCAGCGCGGACGTCCCGCTCGGCTCGACCGTGACCTGGGCCGCCCTGCCGCTGGGACCCGACATCGGCGAGGTCCGGCTCTCCTCGCTGAGCGTGAGCTGGGGCGTCGGAGGCAATCCGCCCTGGACGCGCTATCTGGCGCAGGTCTCGACGGACGGCTTCGCCACGATCAACGCCGGCAGCGAGACCTTGATGGCCGCGGCCACCTTCTACGGCCTGGCCGCGGACACGACTTTCTACCTGCGCGTGGGCGCGGTCAACCAGGCCGGGCACTTGGCGGGCTGGGCCGTGTCCGCGGCCACCGCGACGCTGACCGCGGTGCCGGGGGAGCCCTGGGCGGAGCTGGGCTTGACCACCGCGACCCTGAGCTGGAGCGATTCGGGCAACCCGCGCTGGACCTGGTACGGGGCGCAGATCTCCACGGACGGCTTCGCCACGGTGAACGTGACCAGCCGGACCCTGATGACCTCGGCCGCCTTCTCGTCCTTGGCGCCGGACACGACATACTATATGCGGGTGCGCGCCGAGGGCTGGAGTCGGCCGAGCGACTACGCCCTGGCCGCCGCGAGCCCGACGTGGGCGGAGGCTCCGACCGCAGCCTTGACCGGGGTCTTCACGACCTCGGCTTCCCTCGCCTGGACGACCGGGGCCAACCCTCCGGGCGCGCGCTATCTGGCCCAGGCCTCCAGCGACGGCTTCGTCACGGTGAGCGCGTCGAGCGCCACCCTGAACTCGGGAGCGACCTTCTTCGGCCTGCTGGGGAACACGACCTACCACCTGCGGGTGCAGGCCGTGAACTGGGCGGGGACGGGGACGGCCTGGTCGGTGCTGGAGGCGACGGCGACCATGGCGGCCGCCCCCGTGCCCGGCGCGCCGAGCGCGGTGACGGCCGGCGCCGTCACGGCCAACTGGAGCGGCAACGGCCCCGGGGCGCTCAACACGGCGCAGATCTCGACGGACTCGTTCTCCAGCGTCAACGCCTCGAGCCAGACGCGCAACTCTTACGCGACCTTCGGCGGGCTGCAGGCGGACACCACCTACTACTTCCGGGCGCGGGCGACGGGGTACAACGGGACGAGCACGGATTGGGTGGCGCTGCCCTCGACCATGACCCTGCTGCTCTCCCCCGGGACCGCGCCGACGACGTTCGTGGGTGTGGGGTTCTCGAGCGCGGCGGTGGCCTGGACGAGCGGGGGCAACGGCCCCAGCACGCTGTACCTCTGCCGGGTGTCGACGGACGGCTTCGCCACGGTGAACTTCACCTCGACGACGTACGAGCTGGGGGCCTGGTTCGGGACGGGCGGGGCCGGGCCGGCCCTGCAGCCCAACACCACGCACCAATTCCAGGTGCAGGCCCGGAGCGCCTCCGGGTCGAGCAGCCTCTTCGTGAGCCTGGGCAGCACGGTGACCCGGGCCTTCCCCCCATCGGGGACCGCGGTGCTCGCGGCGAGCTCGGCCGCGGTGAGCCTGGATTGGTCGCCCAACGGGAACCCTGAGCCGGGCACCGCCTACGAGGTCTGGCGCGACGTGGATCCGGCCTTCCCGGCCCCGGCGCGCTTGCGCGCGGCCACGAGCGCGTTTGTGGCGTCCGGGCTCGAACCGCGCACGGCCTACTACTTCCGCGTGCGCGTCCGGGCCAACGACGGCGGCTTTACGGACTTCGACGCGGCGGTGACCACGACCACCCTGCCGCCCGCGCCGGGAGCGCCCGGCACCCCCGCGGGCGCGGCCCTGGGCGTCTCGTCGATCTCCTGGAGCTGGACGGCGGCTCCGGACGCCGACTCCTACCTCGTGCACCCGGCCTCCAACCCGGCCGTCCTCATCGCGGCCACGGCCGCGCCGTCGTTCTTCCAGACCGGCCTGGCCACCAACACGGCCTACGGCATCCTCGTCAACGGCCTCGGGGTCAGCGGCCTGGGCCCCCTCTCGGCCGCGGCCACGGTCTACACCTTGGCCATGCCCCCGGCCAACACCGCCGCGTCGGCGGTCCACGCGACCAGCGCGACCATCGCCTGGTCCCTGAACACGAACCCGGCCGGCACTTCGGCCGAGGTCGAGCGTTCCACGGACAACGTCTCCTTCGCCGGCCTGTTCACGGGCGCGGCGACCGGCTTCAGCGACAGCGGCCTGCTGGGCTGCACCGATTACTACTACCGCGTGCGCAACCGCAGCGGCGGAGGGGTGCCCACGGGATTCGATTCCGTCGTCCATCTGCAGACCACGGCCTCGACCCCGGCGCCGCCGAACTCCCTGGCCGCCGGCCCCGCGGACGGCGGCCGCATCTCCCTGTCCTGGCTCCCCTCGGTCACGGAAGGCGTCGTCGAGTACAGGCTTTACACCGACGGCGGGACGGGCAGCGTCGATTACGGCTCGCCTCTGCAGGTCTTCACCGCCGGCGAGACCTCCTGGACGACCGGAGTCCTGCCGTCGAGCGCCGCCTACGCCTTCGCCCTGCGCGCCAAGCATCGCTGCGGCGTGGAGGAGACCCGCGGCGTCCTCGCCCTCTCCCCTTCCACCGGGACTCTGGCGGGCGTCCGCGCGAGCATCGCGACGCCGGAGTCGGGCAAGCGGGTCTGGGGCAACCGGATCACCGTCCTGGCCAGGCTCGCGGCCGGGACGCCGGACCAGGTTCGCCAGATCCTCTTCGAGTACCGGCCCTCGGGCTCGTCGGACTGGGCCAGCCTGAGTCCCGCCGACCCCATCCACCCCAACCCCGCGCTGAGCAGCCCATTTTTCATCCACGTGGACGTCACGGGCTGGGCCCCGGGCAGCTATGACCTGCGCGCCACGGCCCTCTCCGCCGCGGGGGTCCTCGACACGGCCCCCGCGGCCGTCACCGTGACGGTGGACCACGCGGAGCCGGATATCGACGAGAACCTCGCGGACGGGAAAGTTGAGAAGAACCAGACCATCAACAACGCGATCGTCAACACCATCACGGCCGCGGGCGCGGAAGCGGACGACCCCATGGCTCGGATACTGTTCCCGGCAGGATCCCTCTGCGCTTCGACCGTGACGGTCAAGGTGATCTGCAATCCCGAGATCTCCACGGCGGTGCCCGCGGGCTTCCGGCTCGCGGGCTCGGCGGTGCGGGTCCTGCTGGACTGCGGCGCCAACCTCAATGCGGCGGCAGTCGTCACCCTGTCCTATCCGGCCGGCGCCGCGAGCGCCTCGGGCTTCCAGGCGCGGTCCTTGGAGGAGAGCACCGGGCGCTGGTCCACGCTGGGCGCGCCGGTCATCGACGCCGTCAACCGCACCGTCGCTATCGACGTTCCGCATTTCACCATCGTGGCTCTCGGCACCGGAGGCGCGGCCGCCGACCTGAGCAGCGCGCGCGTCTACCCCAACCCCTTCAAGCCCAACGGGCCCAACCCGGACGAGGGCCGGCCCTACAGCTCGGGCAACTCCGACTCGGGCATCGTCTTCGACAACCTGCCCCTGCTGGCCACCATCCGCGTCTACACGGCGTCGGGCCAACTGGCCGCCGAGCTCGTGTCCAGCGACGGCTCGGGCCGGCTGCAGTGGGACGGCCGCAACGGCAGCGGCCGTGACCTGGCCTCCGGGGGCTACCTGGTGGTCATCAGCTCGCCGGGCAGCAAGAGCGTGGTCAAGAAGATAGCGATCATCCGATGATGAGACTACGGACCTTGGCGTTGAGCGCGTGCCTCTGGCTGGCGGCAGCCGGCCGGGCGGCGCTCGCCCAGTCGGCCGGGGGCGAGGCCTTCAACTTCCTTTCTCTGGACGCCAACGCCCGGGCCGCGGCCCTGGGCGGGGCCTACACCGCGCTGGCGTCGGACGCCAACGCCATGCTCTACAACCCGGCCGGGCTGGGCCGCGTCCGCCGGCATGAGGCGACCTTCATGCACCACCAGTACGTGGAGGACATGAGCCAGGAGTACGTGAGCCTGGCCACGCGCTACGGCGTCGGGGCGCAGATCAACTACCTGCGCTGGGGCAGCTTGGGCCGCACCACGTATTCGCGCGCGGACGGGACGCTGGGTTCCTTCACCATAAACGACCTGGCGGTGGCCGCGGGCTACGGGATGAGCGTCGGGGACGCGCTGAGCCTGGGAGCCACCGGCAAGTACATCATGGAGTCGAACGACAACGTCACGGCTTCCGGCTGGGCCGGCGACCTGGGTGCCATGCTCTCCTTGCCCGAGGTCCCCTGGCTGACCTTGGGGCTGGCCGTGCAGAAACTGGGTCCGGACATCACCTTCTACCAGCGCGCCGAGAAGCTGCCCCTGACCGTCCGCTTCGGGGCCGCCGCCAAGTTCTCGGACCTGACCGTGGCGGCGGACTTCAGCAAGAACCGCTTCGACGAGCCCCGCGCGGCCGCCGGGGTGGAGAAGATCGTGTTCAAGGCCATGGCCGTCCGCCTGGGCTTCACCTCGCGCAACGACGCGGACATCGGCATCTCGGGCGGCGCCGGCTGGGCTTGGCAGGACCTCTCGGTGGACTACGCGTTCGTGCCATACGGCGACATGGGGGTCGCTCACCGGGTCAGCGTCTCCTGGCGCTGGGACCGGTGGGGCGTCAGCGCGGCGGACGGCGGCAGGCCGACGGCCCTCAGCTCGCAGGAGAAGCGGCGCCGTTTCCTGGGGCAAGCGGAGTCGGTCCAACCGAGGCGGGCCGAAGGCGCGGCCGCGGCCCCGGCCGCTTCCGCGCCGGAGTTCCATCTGGAGAGGGCCCGCCGGGCCCTGGAACTGCCGGACTTGGCCGGGGCCAAGGCCGAGCTGGCGGTGGTGGCCGACCGGCTGGGTCCGGAGGACCGGCGCCGGACGGCGTACTGGGTGCTTATGGGGGACGCCGCCTATGCCGCCGCGGACGTCTCCCAAGCCAAGGCGCACTACAGCGAAGCGCTCAAGCTGGCCGGCTCATTGGGGATAGAAGACAGCGCCGTGGCCAGCGCCTATGTGGGCATGGGCAACTGCCTGGCGCGGGACAACGGCCTGGAGGAAGCGCTCAAGTTCTACCGGAAGGCCTTCCAGCTCAACCCCGCTTTCAGCACGCGCCAACTCATCGACGCCGCGCAGAAGAAGCTTGGGCCCCGCTGAGCCGCCTATGCTAGAATAGCGCCCGAGTCGATGACCATGCCCGCCGAGACGAGGGTCTGGATCCTGGCCAGCGTCGGTTTCTACATGTTGGCGATGGTCCTCATCGGCTGGTGGGCCAGCCGCCAAGTCAAGGACACCAAGGACTACATCATCGCGGGCGGCTCCCTGGGCTGGCCCCTGACCTTCGGCTCCATCTTCGCCACCTGGTTCGGCGCCGAGACCTGCATGGGCGCCTCGGCCACGGCCCACGCCAAGGGCCTGCTCGGCGTGATCACCGACCCCTTCGGCGCGGGCTTGTGCCTCATCCTCTTCGGGCTCTTCTTCGCCAGGCTCTTCCGGAACATGGGCATCGAGACCATCGTGGACTACTTCGAGGCCCGCTACGGCCGCGACGTCGCCGCGGCCCTGAGCCTCCTCTACATCCCCGCCTACGTGGGCTGGATCGGCGCCCAACTGCTGGCCTTCGGCATCATCCTGCACTCCATGTCGGGCATGCCCATCACGCCCTCCGTGGTCGTCTCCACCGTGGTGGTCCTGGTCTACACCTACCTGGGCGGGATGTGGGCCGACGTCCTGGCCGACTTCTTCAACATGATCGTCCTGGTCCTGGGCCTGATCATCGTGTTCCCGTTCCTCCTCAAGGACCTGGGCAGCCTCTCCGCGGCCCGGGCCGCGGTCCCGGCGGAGTTCTTCGACTTCTATCCGCGCGACGGGTCTGCCCTCACCTGGTTCAACTACCTGCAGGCCTGGATGCTCGTGGGCGTGGGCTCCCTGCCGGCGCAAGACCTGCTGCAGCGGACCATGTCGGCGCGCACGCCGGGCATCTCCCAGTGGAGCTCCATCGCCGCCGGCTTCTGCTACATCGCCATCGGCGCCATCCCGGTCCTGATGGGGATCTTCGGCCGGGTGGTCCTGCCCGGGAACGCCGGGGAGTCCATCCTCATCGACCTGGCGGCGCGCTACCTGCCCGGCCCCCTCATCGCCATCATGATCGGGGCGCTCCTGGCCGCCATCATGAGCTCCGCCGACAGCGCCATCCTGGCCCCCGCGAGCATCATCGGCCGCAACATCGTCCCCTACCTCGTTCCCGGCGCCAGCGAGAGGGTCATGCTCAACCTCTGCCGGGTCAGCGTGGTGGTCGTGGGACTGCTCTCGCTGACCCTGGCCCTCCACTTCCAGAACATCTACCGGCTCTGCCAGGAGGCCTGGGGCATACTGCTCAACGGGGTGGCCGCGCCCATGATCTTCGGGGTGTTCTGGAAGCGGGCCAGCCCGGCCGGAGCCTTCGCCGGCGGCATCGCGGGGATCGCCGTCTGGGTGGCCGCCAAGATCCTGCTGCCCGGCGACTACCCCCACAACCTCATGGGCTTCGCGGCCTCCTGCCTCGCTCTCGTGGCGGGAAGCCTGCTCAAGCCCCGGCCGGCCTGATGCGGCGGCCTAGTCCTTGCGCTTGAGCGCGTGCCAGCCGAAGCCCATGGCCCCCAGGAACCACAGGGGGTTGTGCTCCAGCAGGTAGTAGCCCAGCAGCAGGAGTCCGGCCAGGGCCAGGGCTTGCTTCGCGGAGAGCTCGAACGGCAGGACGCGGCCCGAGGCGCGTGGCGAAGAGCAGGGGGTCGGAGAGCTCGTGGAGGGCAACGAAGATCGCGGAGCTGAGCAAGGCCGGCAGCCAGAAATCGCCAGATGGCCCGGCCTCAGGACCTCTTGAAGATCTCGACGGCGTTGCCCGGCGCGAGCCTGAGGCCGTAGGCGCCGTCCACGGGCAGGACCGCGCCCTCGGAGGAGATGGAGCGCACCGGTATGGAGTAGGCGTCCTCCTCCTTGTCGGTTCCCTTGGGGATGAGGGCCAAGGTCGAATCGGAGCCGAACCAGCAGTCGCCGGCCGCGTTCTGGTGCAGGTCGCGGCCGAGGTAGGCTTCGTATGGGCGGCTCAGGGGGACGGGCACGGCCGCCTCCGACATGGCCGCGATGACGTCCTTGATGCGGACCTTGTAGATGAGCTTACCGCGCGCGGAGACCTCGAGCGTGGAGTCCTTGGCGCCTTCGACGCTCAAGCCCGCCACGAAGAGCCGGACGGTCAGGGTGCGGCCGGGGTCGAAAGGGATGTCCTTGCCGCCCTTCTTGAGGACCGAGTAGTTCGCGATCTGGAAGGCGCTCGCGCCGAAGAGCTCGCCGTCCTCGGCCAGGAAGAGGATGTAGTACTTCCGGAAGCCCATGCAGTCCGTGCCGCCGTCCGGGCAGTCCACCGTCCTGTTGGCCGCCACGTGGATGAGCCGGCCGCCGGGGGTGCGGAAGGAGGTCCGGGTGCGCAGGTAGCGGTCCATGTCGGCCTTGGGGTCGAGCCTGGCCACGACCGCGGGGGCTGCCGCGCAGGTAATCGGCGTGCAAGGCTCGGGCCTGACCAGGTGGAACCTCGAGAAGAAGGTGTCCGCGAACCGGAAGGCGTCCTGCACGCGGCCGGTGGGCTCGGCGCTCAGGACCGGGGAGGCGGCCAGCCACAGGGAGGCGGCCAGCAGCGCGCGCGGAGGGATCATGCCTTCTATTTTACGGCTGCGCGGGCGCGCGGCTCTGGGTCTGGAGGCCCTCGGGCGGCTTGGCAAAAGGCCTAGCCGGTTTGTGAGGGTCTGACCCTCACTTCAGCGGCGCGGGCCAGCTTGTGCAGGGTGCCTGGTCAGGCCTTCAGATGCAGCAGCTTGAGCAGGACCTCGCCGTAGCGCACGCGCTTGAGCTCGGAGAGCCCGGCCAGGGGGGCGGAGTCACCGGCCGCGGCGGCGCGGGCCAGCTCATGCAGGGCCGCGGTGTCCAGGATCACGACCGGCTCGACCGCCTCGCGCTCGGCCTGCTCCTTGCGCCAGCGGCGCAGGCCCTCGAAGAGCCGGCGCTCCTGGCTGCTGCGGCGCAGGCTGGTGCGCGGGGGCTCCACGGGCGGCGGGGCCTGCCGGCCGCGCTCCAGGGCGTCGAGGAGAGCGCCGCCGAACTTGCGCAGGAGATAGGAGGTCATGCCCCGGACCTTGGCCAAAGACGCCTCGTCGCGGGGCATGTTCATGGCCAGACGCACCATGAGGTCCTCGGGCATGATCCGGAAGGGGGCCCGGTCCAGGGCTCGGGCGCGGTTCTCGCGCAGGAGGAAGACCTCCTTCAGGCAGGCCAACTGCTGGCCGGCGAGCCCGTTGCGCCCGGCCAGCCGCCAGAAGCCGTCCGGGTCGAAGCTCTTGACCACGGGCTTGAGCTCGCAGAGCTCGGCGAAGGCCTCGGTCGCGTCCGCTTCCCGCCCTTTCTCGCGCAGCTTGGCCTTGAGGAGATCGGAGAGGCGCAGCAGGTAGTGGGTGTCGAGCTGGGCGTACTTGAGGTGGGCCTCGCTCAGGGGGCGGATGCCCCAGTCCGCGCGCTGGAGCTTCTTGGAAAGGGTCACCCCGTAGTGCTTGTGGATGGCCGCGGCCAGGCCGAGCTCCTTGGCGCCGAGCAGGCGCTGGGCGATCATGGTGTCGAAGAGGCTGGCGAACCGGAAGCCGTAGTCGCGCTTGAGGCAGAGCACGTCGTACTCTCCGGCGTGGAAGACCTTCTCGATGCGCGGGTCGGCGGTGAGCTCGCCCAGGGCCGAGACGTCGGGGACCGCGATGGGGTCGAGTATGTAGTCCTCGCGCGGCGAGGAGATCTGCAGGAGGCAGACCCGCTCCTGGTAGGCGTAGAAGCCGTTGGACTCCGTGTCGATGGCGATGCGCGGCTCCTGGCGCAGTTCGGCCACGACCTCCTCGAGGTGCTCGCGCGCGGTGATCAGGGTGGCCGGGGCGATCACTTCGAGGGGATGGTGATGGGTGGGCATCTTAATCGCCGTAGAGACGGCTGAGCTCTTGGGAGCGCTGGGTGGCGGTCACGATGGCGTCGATGAGCACGCTGCGCAGGCCCCTGGTCTCCAGCATGTGGATGGCGTTGATGGCCGTGCCGCCGGGAGTGGTGACCTCGTCCTTGAGGATGGCGGGGTGCTTGCCGGTCTCCATGACCAGCTTGGCCGCGCCCAGCACCGTCTGTGTGGAGAGCTTGGTGGCCACGTCGCGGGGGATGCCCATCTTGACCCCGCCGTCGATCATGGCTTCGATGACCATGAAGATGTACACCGGGCCCGTGCCGGAGAGGCCGGTCACCGCGTCCATGGCCGCCTCGGGCAGGGCCACGACCTTGCCCATGGAGGAGAATATCTTCTCGGCCAGGGCCAGGTCGCCGGCGCCCGCTTGCGCGCCCGCGGCCACGGCCGTGGCCCCGGCGTCCACCAGGCAGGGGGTGTTGGGCATGGCGCGGACCACCGGGCAGGGCTGGCCCAGCTTCTGGGAGATGGTCTTGGT
>JAQUNT010000016.1 GCA_028717525.1 Elusimicrobiota bacterium | reverse complement strand
CAGGCCGAGGCGGCGCCGCCCAGGCGCAGGGCGACCTCGGCGCAGGCCACGACGCAGAGCAGGCCGAGGCCAGCGGCCAGGAGTCTTCGCGAGGGAGGCTGCGGCTCCAGCGGGGGCATCGAGCACATGATATAATCCGCCTCCAAGGCGCGTCAATGGCGGGGGTCGAGCTGAGCTGCTACCGCGGGAAGTAGCGGCGCAGGATGGCCTGCGCGATGCTGTCGGCCAGGAGCTGGTTGCCTTGGGGCGTGCAGCGTCCGAAGTCCCCGCCGAAGAGGTCCCGGAAGTAGGCCGCGTAGGATTTCCGCTGCACGGCTTCCCGGAAGACCGCCTCGTTGTCCACGAAGAGGGGCGGATCCGCGCTGTCGCTGAATATCCTCCGCAGCGGCTCGACGCTCATCATGGGGTACTGCGCGCAGACCAGGCGCACGCCCTTGGCGTCGAGCAGCGACTGGAGCCTGCGGTAGTTTCTGGCGGTCATGGGTTTGGCGCGCGAGCGCAGTTCCGCGGTCTTCCTTTCGTGGAGCCGGGCCTGGGCGGGATCGCCGAGCTTGGCGTAGAGCAGCGCCAGGGCGGCGCAGGCCCAGTCGTTGCCGGGGTCCAGCTCCAGGGCCTCCTGGTAGTACTTCTGCGCTTCGGGGAAGCGGCCCAGGCCCCGGTAGAAATCTGCGAGCGCGAAGCGAGCTTTGGTGTCGCGAGGCATGAGCTGCAAAGCCTTGCGGAAGGCCGCCTCCGCGTCCTTGAGACGGCCTTCCTGGATGTACGCGCGGCCCAAGCCTAGGGCGGCGTCGCCGCTGCCTGAGAGGTGCCTGCCGGCCAGACGCGCGGAGCGTGCGAAGGCCTGGACGGCCTGGGGCAGCTGGCGCCGGCCCTCGTAGATGAGCCCGAGCTCGTTGAGGGCGACGTCGTTGGAGGGATCCGAGGCGACGACTTCCTTTAGCAGCTTTTCCGCGCGCGCGTAGTCCTGTCGGAGGACCGCCTCGCGCGCCTGATAGATGCGGTCGGAATCGGGCCCTGGCGGCAGAGCGAAGAGGTCGGTCGGCTCCGGCGGCCGCGCGTCCTGAGGGCGGGGGCGGCCCGGGGATGGATGGACGATGCGGGGGGGGACCCTCCAGTCGCTGGGCTCGTTCGCGGGCCGCAGCCACCGGCTGCGGGCCAGCCGAAATATCCGCAGGTTTTGGAGCGAGAAGCGGCCGGCCTCAGGGATGTCCTCGTCGTATCTGTCGGCCCCGAGGTCGTTTACGCCCATCATGGCCACGACCATGTCCGGAGGGTCGCGCTCGAGCTCGGTCCGGGCGCGGTCGAGGACGTCCGAGCTGTTGGCCCCGGCCATGCCCGCGTCGGTCACGGCGAAGCTCCAGCCCGCGACCGCGTCGTTGAGGGAGGCCGCGAGCAGCCTGGGGTACTGCTGCCAGGTCGTGCACTCGCCTAGACAGAGGATGCGGTAGACGCCGCGCGCGCGCGCGGCCTGGACGTGACGGCGCTGCTGCAGCCAGGCCGAGGCGGCGCCGCCCAGGCGCAGGGCGGCTTCGGCGCAGGCCACGACGCAGAGCAGACCGAGACCAGCGGCTAGGAGTCTTCGGGAGGGTGGGGACGGCTCCGGCCCGCGCGGGGGCATCACCGTTATAATATAATCCCCCTCAAGGCGCGTCAACCATGGCCATTTCTCCAGGAACTCGCGGCCGCTGGACCGGGAAGCTCAGCGCCGCGGCGCTGGGCCTGCTCTTCGCCGCGGTACTGCTCGAGCTCGGCCTGCGCCTCTTCGGCGCCGGCTTCCTGTTCCTGCAGGAGCGGCGCAACCGCGTTACGCTCCGCCACCCCGGCGCTTTCCGCATCCTCTGCGAAGGCGACTCCATGACCGCGGGCACCTATCCCCGCCACCTCGAGGCGATCCTCAACGCGCGGGGCCAGGGCCGGCGCTTCGCGGTCATCGACGAGGGACGCCAGGCCACCACCTCGCGCAACACCGTGGCCACTTTGCCCGAGCATCTGGCCAAGTACAAGCCCGACATGGTCGTGGTCATGATGGGCTCCAACGACCCCGGAGAGGTGCTGCTCTACGGAGGCCTGCCCGCCTCCGGCGGCTCCCCCCTGCGCATCGTGCGCCTGGCCGCCTACCTCCGCTACCTCGCCTCCCGGCGCCGGGCGGGGCCGCAGCCCGCGGCCCCGGAGGCCCCGCCGCCGTCCGACGACGGGCCCGCGCTGGGCCCTCCCAGCGCCGAGGAGGCGGCCGTCGCGCCGCTGGTCGCGGAGGGCCGCGCCCTGCTCTTCCAGGGGCAGACCCCGGCGGCCGTAGAGTCCTTCTCCCGGTCTTTGCGGCTTCATCCGGACTCGCCGGAGCTCCTCATGGGCCTGGGGGACTGCTACCTGCTCCTCGGGGAGGACCGGCGGCCGCGGGAGCTGTTCGAGCGGGCCGTGCGCAAGGCCTCGCCGCGGATGCTCTACGCCGCGCTGAATCATCTGGGCTGGCACTACCGGGAACACGGAGACCTGGAGCGGGCCGCGGCCGTCTACGAGCGGGTCATCCGCCTGGCTCCCCGCCAGAGCGCGGCCTACCGGGAGCTGGCTCTGGCCACGCTCCTCTCCGGCCGGCCGGACGACGCCACCCCGCTGTTCGAGAAAGCCGCGCTCTACGGCCAGGGCAGCGGGCCTCACGTGCAGCTGGGAAGCCACTACCTCTTCCTCGATCGTCCGGCCGACGCCGCGCGCACCTTTCAGCGCGCGGCCGAGGCCGATCCCAACGACCCCCGCGCCTTCGGGGGCCTGGCCACCAGCTACGGCATGCTCGGCCGGACGAAGCTCGCGGCGCAGGCCTTGGCCAAGGCCAACGCCCTGCGCGCGCGCCGCTGCGTGGTCATGACCCGGGACAACTACCGCCGCATCCGCCAGCTGGTCGAAGCCGCGGGAGCGCGGCTGGTCGCCGTCCAGTACCCGCGGCGCAGCGTGGCCGAGCTGCGCATCCTCTTCGCGGACCCCGCCGGCGTGCTCTTCGTGGACAACGAGGCCCCCTTCGAGCGCGCCCTGCGCGCGGAGCCGCTCTCGGACTACTTCATCGACTTCTTCGGCGGGGACTTCGGACACTGCACGGAGAAGGGCTACCGCCTGCTGGCCGCGGACATCGCGGACGTCATCTTGCGGGCGCTGCCGGAAGCAGGCCCTTCTTGAGCAGGTGCCGGGCGACGGCCTCGGCCACGATGCGGTGCGCGGCGTCGTCCGGGTGCACATCGTCGACCGCGGTGGAGGGCAGGAAGCCGCGGCGCTGGGAGCGCGGGAAGACCGCGTGCAGGTCCAGGCAGTCCACGCCGGAGGCCTCGACGACTTCCTTCATCTTCCGGTACTCCGCGGTCTCTTCTGAGTCGGGCCGGAAGTACGGGAAGATCATGGTCACCAAAGGGATGCCGCGCTGTCGGCAGAGCTCCTGGATGGCTTTCAGGTAGTGGCGGCCGATCTCGTCTTCGTAGAGCTTGGCGCGCTTCCGGCGCCGCAGCTCCAGATTGGTCAGCACCAGGCGGTAGAGGTTCGAGCGGCAGAAGAGCCAGTTGTCCAGATTCCCTTTGAGCAGGAGCATGGGGCGGTAGCAGTGCATCTTCCCGTCCACGCCCCGGAACAGCACCGGGGTGAGCTGGAAGTCGTTGAGACAGAAGCCGACGAGGACCAGGTCCGGCTGGTAGCCCAGCACACGGTGCTCCAGGTTGTGGAAGTAGTCCGCGATGCCGTGTCCGCCGATGGCGCAGTTCCAGACCTCGGCCTTGAGTCCCATCTGGTTGGCCAGGATGTCTTCCAGGAAGTCCGTGTAATTGCCGAACATGGTGACGGAGTCGCCCAGCACCGCGATGCGGAACACGCCGGGGGCCTTCTTGACGACGCGCTCCTTGTCGCGCATGCCCAGGGAATTGGTGAAGCCAGGCAGGTTGGGGGCCAGGTCGAAGGGCAGGAAGTTCGAGGGCACGAACAGCTCGTTGCTTGGATAATCCTGCGCGCGGAAGGACTGCAGGGCGGAGAGGCCCCGCAGCCGGCAGTAGACCTCGGCGGCCAAGACCGCGAAGACCAAGGCCGCGGCCGCCGCGGCCAGGGGCACGAGCACATGGAAGCTCCAGCGCGCGCCGGTCTTCATGGCGCGGCACCTGCGGAACTTCCGATACCGCAGGCGCGCGCCGGATGCTCCGGGGACTGCCAGAGGCGGTCCACCTGGGACTCGTAGCTCCCCACCAGCATGGCCTTCCAGCAGGAGCATTGCTCCGCGGCGCAGGGCCTGGGTTCGTCGTAAAGCCGCAGGTCCGGGTCCGTGATGCGGCCCAGCGCCCCCGCCTCCGGGTGGCAGCAGCGCAGGACCTTGCCGTCGGGCAGGATCTTGGCGTACAGCTCGCCCATGCGGCAGAGGCGGCCCTTGAGTTTCTTGCGCTGTTCATCGTCTTCCGGCGCGGCTGCGAAGTCCTGCCACTGCTTGTTGATGGCCTGGCCCAGGGGGTCCCGGCTGCCTGCCACCTGGGCCTTGAGCAAGGCCTGCTCCGGCTCCGTGTAGGCCGCGGGATAGCGCCGGCCTTGGTAGACGCCGCTGAAGGGGATGATCTTGAACAAGATGCCCTGGCCTTCGAAGAGCAGGCGCGTGCGCTCCAGCTGGCCCAGGTGCGGGGGGTAGCCCACCATGCAGGCCGAGACCAGACGGTCGCCGTGTTCGCGCAGGGCCAGCAGGCGGCGCAGGAACTCCTCGGCCGTCATGGACTCAGGGTGGAAGCTTCCCGAGATGGCGATGCCCTGGGCCGGGACCTTGGCGACCCACTCGTCCACGTCGAAGCTGAGGTTGGTGGTGATGTCCACAGTGTGCCGCTCCAGCAGCATCCCCACCAGCTCCATGAAGCCGGGGTAGATGGTGGGCTCGCCGCCCGCGAAGCGCACCTGGCAGCAGCCGTACTTCGCGTGGATGCCTTCCCAGATCTCCCGCCAGCGCTCCACGGGGAGGACCAGGCAGGGCGAGTCCTCCTTGTGCGCTCCGCAGTAGGAGCAGTCGTAGTTGCAGGCCAAGGAGAGCTCCCAGTTCCAATGCACCTTGAAAGGCGGGGCTTGGCGGGGGTAGAGCGGGCTCATCGCACCACGCCCTTGTGGTCCAGGTCGCGCGCATCTTCCGGCTCCCAGGCGGACTGGTATTCCTTGCAGCGGCAGTAGTCCGCGGCGCAGGGCTGGGCCGCGGCCTGCAGCGCGAAGGCGGGGTCCAGGATGCTCCCGATGGACTGGCCTTCCCGGCCCAGCTGTCCGCAGCGGTAGACCTTGCCGTCGGCCTGGATGTCGGCGTAGGTGTGGCCCGCGCGGCAGAGCTTGCCCTTGACCGAGATGGGCTCCAGGCCCACGGTCTCCGGGCCGCAGTCCTGGCCGATGACGCTCTTGATCCAGGCCTTCTCCTCGGCTGTGTAGGCCTGCGGGTAGTCCCGGCCTTGGTAGCGGCCCCAGAACACGGCCAGGTTCATGTGGATGCCGTCCTCCGCGAAGCGCCGCTTGAAGTCCATCATGGGCTTGGTCTGGCCGGGCCAGGCCAGGTAGCAGACGTTGGCCACGAATCCCTTCTTCCTCAAGAGGAGCACGTTGTCGGCGAAGAGGCGGTAGTCGCTGACCAAAGGATGGAAGGTGCAGTCGAGCTCCGCGCGGGAAGGGTCGATGCGCGAAGCGAAATCCGCGATGGGCCCGGGCAAGGAGCCGTTGGTCGTGATCTGGACGTCGTGGTGATCGGTCACCGCGGCCACCACGCCGGCGAATTCGGGGTAGGTGAAGGGCTCTCCAGCCGTTATGCGCAGCTGGCAGCGGCCGTACTTGGCCGCGATGCGCCGCCAGACCTCGCCCCATTCCGCAGCGCTCTTGTACGCGCATTTCTTGGCCAGCTCCTCCCAGCCGGCCACGGTGTAGAAGCAGTAGGGGCAGCGGTAGTTGCAGGCGTAGTGCATGTCCCAGGCGAAGACCACTTGCCTGCGGGGCAGGCGTGAGTCCATATTGAGGCCTGGGCGCTCCGCGGTCATGAGATCCAGGCTCCGGCTTGGTCCGGGGCCTTCTCGTCCGGGATGACCTTCCATTCGTCGCAGGGGCAGAGCTCCACGTCGCAGGGCTCGGCCTGGGCCAGGAAAGCGAAGCCCGGGTCGAAGATGTTCCCGATGATGCGGCGGTCTCCGATCTGGCCGCAGCGGGCGACATTGCCGTCGGGCAGGAGCAAGGCCGAGCGCTGTCCGGCCAGGCAGGGCCGGCCCTTGCGGCGCTTCCGCTCCGCCCAGTCGTCGCTCATGCCCAAGAGCTTCTTCTGCTCCGCCGTGTAGCCTTCCGGATAGCTCCTGCCCTGGAAGGTCCCGATGAAGGGGACGACCTTGAGGCTCTCCCCGATCTCCTGGAAGCGGGCCGTGAGCTCGGGCAGGAGGCCGAGCTGGGGCGGGAAGGCCACGAAATTGTTGCAGCCGGCGAATCCCGCGGCGCGCAGTTTCCGGAGGCGCTCCAGGAACGGCGCGGGCTGGTGATAGCCGGGGTGGAAACTCACCGAGACCGAGATCCTTTGCGGGTCGGCGGCGGCCATGAACTCGTCGCTGAGCAGGGAAGCGTTGGTGGAGATGTTGATGGGCCAATGCAGGCGCGAGAGCCCGCACGCCAAGGCGATGAAATCCGGGAACACGAAGGGCTCTCCGCCGGTGATGTTGACCGCGGCTCGGCCGCAGCGCTCCTGGATGCGGCTCCAGCAGGCCAGCCACTCCGGCGTGGACTTCGATAGGAAGCGCCGGCCGTACTCTTCCCAATGCCCGTCGAAGAAGCAGTAGGCGCAGCGATAATTGCAGCGCCAGTGCATGTTCCAGGTGACGCGGATCTGCGGGTCAAGGGGTGGAGATGCCATAAGGCGGGGACCGGCGGCCCAGTTATGATACCAAAACGGCGCCGTCAGCGGCCTTCCCGCAGCTGCGGGTCCTGGTCGGAGTTGAACTGACGCCGCGCGGTCCTGGACACCATCGGCTTGGAGTAGTCGAACGCCTGGCGCAGGTCGCCGCTCTGCTTGAGGCCCTTGAGCAGGAAATAGGTGAAGAGCCCGTGCCTCTTCTCGTCGTAGGAGTTCGAGATCTGGTCCCCGGCCGAGGCCGAGAGGACGGTGAGCTTGCCGGGAGGCGCGGACTGCTGGACGTTCACCAGAGGCCTGGCCCCCTTGGCCAAGACCGAGCGGCCGCCGGCTCCGGAGAAGCAGGAGTCCATCACCACGGTCACCCGCCCCGCCGGCAGCCTGGCCAGCTGGGCGTAGAGCTTCTTCAGGGGATAGCCGGTCTGGTCGATGTAGGTCGGGTCTCCGTCGAAGGGCACCAAGAAGGCGTCGCCGGTCTTCGGGTTGGGCGCGCCGTGGCCGGAGTAATAGACCAGGACGTCGTCGCCGGGCTCGACGCGGTTGGGCAGCCAGCGCTCGAAGTACTTCTCGAAGTCACCGCGGGTGGCGTGGTCGTCGGTGAGCAGAGCGACGTTCTCTTCGGGGTAGCCGAGCAGCCGTCGGGCGTATTCCGCCATGAGCCTGGCGTCGCCGGCCGCGAAGTCGGCCTTGGGCAGGCTCTCTCGGTAGCGCTCGATCCCGATGATGACGGCGTGGGCCTTGGCCCGAGCCGGCCGCGCCGGAGGCAGTTCGTCCACGTCCGAGCGCGGGGCGGCCGGAGCCGCGGCCGGGAGGGCGGCAGGCGTCTCCACGGCGGCCTCCGGCTCGTCCGGAGCCTCCTGCTGGATCAAGGTGACCGTCGGTACCTTGGACTTGCCTTGGCTGCGCACCCGGATGGGAGCGGGCGCCTCGGCCGCGACCGCCTTGCGCTGCGGCATCCGGCCCTCGAGCAAAGCCAGCAGGTCCTGGGATTCCAGGTAGGGGCCGAGCTTGCCCATGGCTTGGCCGATGGCGGTCGTGAGCATCCCGGAATAGAGCGCGCCGGGGATTCCGACTCCCGGCCGCACCCCCTTGGCGGTACCGGTGATCCTCTTGGCTATGACCGCTCTATGGCGCGAATCCTTGACCGTGAGGTCGAAGGAGTACTCGGCCTGGACGAGGTCGCTGAGGCCCTGGCTCCCGGTGAGGTCTACGGCCATGCGCGCCACGACCGCCTCCACCACGCCTTGCGCCTGCTCGGCGGTCTCCGCCAGCGGGTATTGCAGGCGGCCGAACTCGGTGGTCAAAGCCTCTTGGAGGGTCTGCGCGGCGGGCTGCGCGGCCGTGAAAGGGCCCTGATAGGTCTCGACCTTCCCGTCCGTGGCGGCGCTGACCGGCGCGAGGAACAAGGTCGGCCGGCGCCCGAAGAGGACCGGTTGGGCCGGCCCTTCGGGCCGGTAGGCGACGTTCACGATCAGCGGGCCGCAGCCGGCCAGGGCCGGACAGAGCAGGGACAATGCCGCGGCGAGCGCTCTCTGCCTCATTCTAGACAATGTCCCTTATCGCAAGCTTTTTGTCAACTCCAGGGCCGGAGTGGAGAGGGGCGGCTTGCGCGCACGCGCGGCCTGCTCGAAGCCAAAGGCCAGCCGGATGAGCAAGGGCTCGCTCCAGGCCCGGCCCAGGAATTCGATCCCCACCGGCACGCCGATGGGAGCGTCCGGCCCCGCCGCGGAGAAGCCGGCCGGAACCGTGATGGCCGGATAGCCGGTCAGCGAGGCCAAAATGCCGTTGCGGTCCGCCTGGCTCGGCTCAGTGGCGAGTACGGCCAGCCTCTTCTGATGGGGGTAGACCAAGGCGTCGAGGCGGTTCTCAGCCATGAGATTGGCCAGCCGCAGGCGCAGGTCGTCGATCTTGACGCGCCGGGCTTTGTAGTCCGGCTCGTCCGTCCCGTTCTCAAAGCCTTGCGCGGTCTTTAGGAAATCCTCGGAAACCTTGAGGCTCTTGCCGGAAGCCAGTATGTCCGCCAAGGAATGGACCGGCGCCTTGGGCCCCAAGGTCTGCAGATAAGCGTTCATGTCCCGCTTGAACTCGTACTTCTGCACGTCCATCTCCGCGAGCAAGGCGGCTGTGTCGAGGGCCGGGTCGCCGACCTCGACCAAGACCGCTCCTTCTTTCTTGAGGGTAGCGAGGGCCCGGTCCATGACCCGGTTGACCTCCTCGTGCACGGGCTGGCTGCCGAACAAGGCCCGCAGCACTCCCAAGCGCGCGCCTGGGAGCCCGCCCTTCTTCAGGAACGCGGTGTAGGAGCCCTCCGGGATCGCGGCGATGCTGTAGGCCGTGGGCGGGTCTTTGGGATCGTAGCCTTTCATGGCGTCGAGCAGCCGGACCGCGTCTGCCACGCTGCGCGCGATGGGGCCGGCCGCGTCCTGGGTGAAGGAGACCGGCACCAGGCCGGTCCGGCTCACCAGCCCCCTGGTGGGGCGGATGCCCACCAGGCTGTTGGCCGAGGACGGAGAGCGGATGGAGTTCATGGTGTCGCTGCCCGTGCCGACCGCTGCGAGATTGGCGGCCAGGGCCGCGCCCGTGCCTCCGGAAGAGCCGCCGGGAGTGCGCGTCAGATCGTAGGGGTTCTTGGTCTGGCCGCTCACGGAGCTCAGCGTCATCCCGGCCAAGGCGAACTCGTGGAGATTGGTCTTGGCCAGGATCAAGGCGCCGTTCTCCTTCAGTCTGGCCACGGCCGCGGCGTCCTGCAAGGGCGTGGATCCCGCCAAGGCGGCGGAGCCCGCAGTGGTGGGCATGTCCGCGGTGTCGAAGTTGTCCTTGAGCACCGTCGGGATGCAGTGCAGGGGCTTCATCCTGCCGCCGCGCCGCAGCACCTTGTCCATGTCCTCGGCCTGTTCCAGGGCGCGGGGATTGACCGTGATGATCGAGTTGAGGGCCGGGCCTTTCTGGTCGTAAGCCTCGATGCGGTCCAGGTAGAGCCGCACCAGGCCGCGGCAGGTCAGCCGGCCCGCGGCTATGGATTCGTGGATCTTCGCGATGGAGGTCTCCATGACATCGAAGCGCGCGTTCGCGGCCCGCGCCGGGCCTGCGGCCAAGGCAGCCAGCAGATAGATTCGGATCATGAGCCGATTATACGAGAGGTGGTGCCACGGGTCAACTTTCTTAACTTTCGCGGCCGACTCATCGCTATGATAGAATACGGCCGGATGCGGACGGCGCTTCTCGTCTCCATATTCATGCTCCCGGCCACGGCCGGAGCCAGCCAGATCGGGGACTGGGTGTCCAAGACCTACGACCTTCCCGAGGGCGACCCCCAGGCCATGAAGCTCTGGCAGAAAGCAGGCTGGAACGCCATCTTTTTGCATCACATGGCGGGGATGGTCTCGGACGATGACCGGGACAAGGAGAAGCGGCTCATGGAGGCTCTGCCTCCGGAGGACCGGCCCCAGGTCCGGGTCCCAGGCGAATTGAACGATCCGGTGGAGCGGGCCATGATTCAGCGGGAACTCCTGTGCCGCAACGGCATGGCCGGCTGCCCAGGGGGGCAGAAGAAGACGACCTGGGACCGGGCGGGCCTGCGCACCATCGTAGACGACACCGGAGCCATGGTCAACCGTTACGGCGGCGCCGCCGCGCCCAAGCCCTCGGACTTCGCCAAGGTCGACAATCCCATAGCCTCGGGGCCAGCGCCCCAGACGCAGCGGCCAGGCCCGAGAGGGGCTCAGGAAAGACCATCCGAGACCCCTGAGCAGGCCGGGCCGAGCGGACCGGCTGGTCCAGCCCCTCAGGCCCAGGACGAGGGGGAGGAGTTCTCGAGGAGCATCCTGGCCGGGGGCCTTGTCTCAGCCGCCGAGGGACCCAACAGCGCTCTCTTGGCCGGCCGCGCCGGTACTTCCAGCGGAGTCGTCGAGGCGGCCAAGAAGACCTCATCCTCGCTCAAGGGGCTCGATCAAGCCTTCGGGCCTGACAAGCAGGAGGAGCAGATGGAGGGGACAGGCGCGCCGCAGAGGCGGGCCGAGCGGCCTCGCCCGGGGGCACCGCCCCGGCCCGCCCATCGCCGCGCGCGCCAGGCGCGCCCGCTTCGGCTCCGGCCGCTCCAGCCGCTTCTGCGGGAGCCGTCCGCGCAGAGCCCGCCGGGCCGGAGCCCGGCGCGCAGACGCCGACCCCGGCGCCCGAGCCGGCCGCGCCTTCGGCTGAGCCGCAGGCCGGGCGGGAGTCCGACGAGCTCACCGAGCAGGAGATGCGGGAGCTCGCCGAGGTCCGCAAGCTCCTGGAGGCAGCGGCCGACGCCGGCATTCTAGACGGAGAAAGCCTCTCCGAAGAGGTCTCCAAGCTCGCAGGCGCGCATCCGTCCTTGGCCGTGGAGGCGGTGCGGGAGCGCGTGGCCGGACTGCTCAGGATGGCCGGCTTGAGCCTCGGAGCGGCCGAGCGGCAGGAGGTCCTGGCGTTGGCCGGAAGGCTCGGCCTTTCCGAGGCCCGGGCCCGCAGGCTGCTGGCCGCGGTGGCGCACGCCAAGCCCCCGGCGCCGGACTCCGCCCGGCGGCCCCCGCCGCGCGGGGAGAGACTTCGGCTGAGCGCCTGGACTGAGGCCGGCGGCATCGGCTGGATCCTCGCCCTGGCCGCCGCGTCCGTCGCGGCCTTGGTGTTCCTGTTGCGCGCGCGCCCGCGCGACGAAGACTAGCTCAGCGCCCGGCCTCGAGCTTCACGGCCTGCGCAGGGCCTCGCGGTATTCCCGCAGGATCTGCTCTTCGTCCTTGTGCCGGTGAACCACGTGCGCCGCCCACTCGTCGACTGCGGCCGGGTTCTGCCTCTGGCAGTCCTTCAGGCAGCCCCGGCCTTCGCGCACGGCCTTCCGGATGGCGCGGTAGGCCGGCCCGTTCCAGACCTCGGCGAAGCTCTTCTCGGCCAAAGACTCCTGGAAGGAGCCGTATAGGTCGCAGGGCAGGAAGCTGCCGTCCGGGCTGAGCATCACCTGGTGCCAGGGCTCGCGGCACCGGACCGCCGGCGCATCCGCCACGGTGGACCGGGCGAACTTGTGCGGCAGGCTGATCTCCAGGCCCAGCTCATCGGCGGCCTGGCGGGCCTCGTCTATGGCCCGGTTGGCCAGGTCCGGCTTGAAGTAGAGGGAGAGGTACTTCTGCGCCGCCTCGTAGATGTAGAAATAGCCGGCCAGGACCTTGTCGGCGCCCATGTCCTTGGCCCAGCGCACGAAGTCCGGCAGCTTGTCGGCGTTCAGGGTCGTCATCACGAACATGAACTGCACCTTGACCTGCCCCGAGCCCGGGCGCAGTCCCATGAGGCGCTTGATGTTCTCCACCACCCGGTCGTAAGCCGGATAGCGCATCATCAGCTCGTGCGTGGGCTTGTCGTGCGCGTGCAGAGAGAGCTGGAGGGTGTAGCGGCTGCCCGAGCCCGCGATGAGCTCGCACATCTGCGGCGAGAGGTGGGAGGCGTTGGTGGCGATGTACTTCTCCACGTGCGGGAACTCGCCGTTGAAGTGGCGCAGGATGGCGGGCGCCTCGGAGAGGCCCAGAACCTCGCCGGAGCCGGTCAGGATCAGCTTGCCCGCGCGCTGCAGCACCGGGGTCCGCCCCGAGCCGAAGCTCGCGCGCCACTCGTCGAGGCGGAAGAGGTCCTGGCCGAAGCCTTTGGAGCAGAACACGCAGTCGGCGTTGCAGGGGGCGTGGATCTGCAGGAACACGGTCTGCGGGGTGCTGGCCAGGATGACCCGGCCCTCCTCGGACTCCCGCAGGTTGAGGGCCGTGTTCTCCTTCTGGACCCGCTCGAGCCAGCGTCTGCGCAGGGTGTTCATCTCGCGCACACCGGAGCCGGCGCCGCCGGCTCGCCGCGCCGCGTCTCCGCCTCGGCTAGGCGCAGGGCCAGGCCGAGGCGGCGGGCCAGGACCTCCAGCTCCTCCGCGCCCGGGACCTGCTCGCGCGACCAGTACAGCCGGAAGCGCGCGCCGTCCCACTCGACCTTCGTGCTCTCGCCGGACATGGCGCGCAGGAAGACCGCGGCTCGGAACAGGAAGCGCTCCAGGGGCCGCGGCGTGCCGGCCAGGAACTCGTCCCAGGTCCGGCCCGCGTCCATGCGGCGCTGCGTCTCCTCCCAGGCCCGCGCCGGCGCCGCGTCCGGCGCTCCGGCCGCGGCCCGGTCCGCCTTGGCCAGGGCCCGGGCCGCGCGGCGCAGGTTCTCCAGGTGGGGGAGGTAGCGGCGCAGGTGCTCCAGCGTCGGCTCGTGGTAGAGGTCCAGCTCCAGGTACCGGGAGTAGTCGTCCAAGGCGGAGAGGGGCAGGCCCTTGAAGTGGTGGTACTGGGCCAGGTTGGACAGGTGGTCCTGCTCCAAGGCGCCCTGCACGCCCTTGTAGGCGTCGACGCCCAGTTCGATGGCCAAGGAGCGGAACCTCTTGTAGCGCTCCAGGCGCACGGGGTAGGTGTTGCTCCCGTCCAGGGACTCCCAATAGAGGTTGTGGGCCTGGTCCGGCGGCAGCTCACGCACGCCCAGCTCAGCCTGGTGCTCGAGCAGGTAGCTGTGCGCCTCCAGGCTCGTGAAGGTGGCGCTGGCGTAGACCCGGTCCAGGGCGCCGCGGTTGCGGCGCAGGAAATCCAGGGTCATCCGGAAATCCTCCTCGGTCTCGCCCGGGAAGCCGAACATGAAGTTCCCCACGGTGACGATGACCGCCTCGTGGGTGTCTTTGAGCACGCGCTCCGCGGTCTCCGGGCTGTAGTTCTTGTTCATGGCCGCCAGGACGCGCGGCGAGCCGCTCTCCACGCCGTAGATGATGTCGTGGCAGTTGGCCGCGC
>JAQUNT010000015.1 GCA_028717525.1 Elusimicrobiota bacterium | reverse complement strand
CACCGGCCCCGCACCGGCAAGACATTCCTTCGGGGCCTTTCAACGGCAACGACAACGGCTTTCTTGGAGGCTGAGTGTCAACAGAACCGGACAGGCTTATGCTGTCTCAATTGTACTGGATGGGATAGTCGCCGCGGCTCACGCCCTGTCCGGAACCTGAATTAGTATACTGCGGGCATGAAACCCGCACTCCCCCTGACCCGGCGCGAGTCCTGGAGGGCCCTGGCCGCCCATCACAAGAAGGTGGGCAAGCTCCACCTGCGCGAGCTCTTCGCCCAGGACCCGGGCCGCGGCGAGCGCATGAGCCTGGAGGCGGCCGGCCTCTTCCTCGACTACTCCAAGAACCGGGCCACGGACGAGACCTTCGCCCTGCTGGTCCGCCTGGCGGAGGAAGCCGGCCTGCGCGGCAGGATCGACGCCATGTTCTCGGGCGAGAAGATCAACAGCACCGAGGGCCGGGCCGTGCTGCACGCGGCCCTGCGCGCGCCCCAGGGCGCGGTCATCAAGGTGGACGGCCAGGACGTGGTGCCCGAGGTCCACGCCGTGCTCGAGCGCATGGCCGCCTTCTGCGCGGCCGTGCGCGGCGGAGGCTGGAAGGGCCACACCGGCAGGCCGGTCAAGAACATCGTCAACATCGGCATCGGCGGCTCGGACCTCGGCCCGGTCATGGCCTACGAGGCCCTGCGCCACTACAGCGAGCGGAGCCTGCGCTTCCGCTTCGTCTCCAACGTGGACGGCATCGACTTCGCGGAGGCGGTCCATGACCTGGACCCGGCCGAGACCCTGTTCATCGTCTCATCCAAGACCTTCACCACCTTGGAGACCATGACCAACGCGGAGACCGCGAGGGACTGGCTGCTCCGGGGCCTGGGCGGAGACCGCGCGGCCGTGGCCCGGCATTTCGCGGCCGTCTCCACCAACGCGGCCAAGGTCTCGGCTTTCGGCATCGACACGGCCAACATGTTCGGGTTCTGGGACTGGGTGGGCGGGCGCTACTCCATGGACTCTGCCATCGGCCTCTCCACCATGCTGGCCATAGGGCCGGAGAATTTCCGCGCCATGCTCGCGGGCTTCCGCCGCATGGACGAGCATTTCCGCACCGCGCCCTTCGACCGGAACATGCCGGTCCTCATGGGCCTGTTGGCGGTCTGGTACGGGGACTTCTTCGAAGCCCAGACCTTGGCGGTGCTGCCCTACGAGCAGTACCTCAAGCGCTTCCCGGCCTACCTGCAGCAGCTGACCATGGAGAGCCTGGGCAAGAGCGTCACGCTCGCGGGGAAGCCCGTGGCCTGCGACACCGGCGCGGTGTACTGGGGCGAGCCCGGCACCAACGGCCAGCACTCCTTCTACCAGCTCATCCACCAGGGCACGCGCCTGATCCCCTGCGACTTCATCGCCTTCGGCCGGGCCCTGACCCCGCTGGGGCGCCACCACGACCTGCTGCTGGCCAACATGCTCGCCCAGGCCGAGGCCCTGGCTTTCGGGAAGACCTTGGCGGAGGTCAAGGCCGAGGGCACGCCGGAGGGGCTCGCGCCGCACCGGGTCTTCGCGGGCAACCGCCCGTCCAACACCATCCTGGCCGAGCGGCTGACCCCGGAGACGCTCGGGGCCCTGGTCGCCCTCTACGAGCACAGCGTCTTCACCCAGGGCGCGGTCTGGGACATCAACCCCTTCGATCAGTGGGGCGTGGAGCTGGGCAAAGCCCTGGCGGCGCGCATCATCCCGGAGCTGGAGAGCGCTTCCGCGCCCGCGCCCGGCCACGACAGCTCCACCGCCAGCCTGATCCGGCGCTGTCGGCACATGAAGGGAGCCTGATTCACTGGATGTGCATCAGCGTGTCCAGGCGCTGGCTGGTCAAGGACGCGTAGAAATCCTTGATGCGCCAGGCCAGCAGAGCGGCCACGCATAGGAAGACGAGGTTGGCCGCGGCCTTGCCGCAGAAGGCCACGGCCCCCTGAGCGCGTTCCGCGGCCATGTCCGCGCACAAGGCCAGGGCGCGGTCCACGCTGCCGCTGGCCTCGGCGGCCTCCACGCTGGCCATCTCCTGCCGGGAGAGCAGGCCCAGCTCGCCCAGAGTCTCGCAGACCCCGGCCCCGGAGCCGGCCTTGACCTGGGCCGCGGCCAGGCGCTCGTCCTCTTCGCTCAGGCCCGCGGCGCGGCCGGCCAAAGCCAGGGCCTTGGGGAAGGAGACTCCGGCCTTGAGCATCAGCGCCAGGTGCCGCATGAAGTCCGAGGCCAGGATGGTGGACAGCACGGGCAAACGCCTGGCCCAGGCCGGCTTGGCCGCGACGGCCCGCAGCAGATAAGCGGCCGCGGCCCCGGCCAGGTACAGCGGCGCCAAAGTCAGGACCGCTGCCCGCAGGTAGGCGGGCAGTCCGTTGCGCATGAGCAGGTCCGCGTGGAAGGCGAAGGGCGCGAGGTTGAGCAGCACGGCCGGGTAGAGCAGCTTGGGCAGCAGGCGCAGCCAGAAGCGCCGGCGCTCCTCCAAAGTCTGGGCCAGGCCCGCGAACGCCTCGTCGAGCCGTCCCGTCTCCTCGCCGATGGCGACCACGTCGCTCTGCCAGGAGGGGAAGCCCGGCTCCAGGCGGCGCATGGCCGCGGCCAGGGGCTCTCCCGCCTCGGAGGCCGCGGCCAAGGCCTGGATGTCCCGGTCGCGGGTCCAGGAGGAGAAGCTGCGCAGGGCGCGCCCCACCGGCAGGCCCGCCCGGCACGCGTCGGCGAGGCCGCGATAGAGCCGGATCTCGCGGGCGTGGAGCATGGGTCTTAAGGATACTCCTATCTCCCGTGGTTGGCAAGGACTGCTCCCCTTGAAAAGGCCGCGAGCCTAGTCTATAATCTGGGCATGGAAAACGCAGCCCATGCGCGAATCGGCCGCAACGACCCCTGCCATTGCGGCTCCGGGAAGAAGTACAAGAAGTGCTGCGCGGCCAAGGACGAGGCCGCGGAGCGCGAGGCCATGGAGAAGAAGTGGGCTGAAGCCGTAGAGAAGAAGAAGCATGAGGACCACTTGGCGGCTCAGCAGAAGCAGACCGACGCGTCTGCCGCGCCGCGGGCGCCCAGGGCGTCCATGGTCCCGAGAGGCGGCCCGCCGAAGAACCTCCCGGTCTCGGCGCCGAAGTTCCGGATGCCGCAGAAGTCCGGCGAAAGCTGAGCTTGCCGGGCGGTCTCCGTCCCGCCGCGGCCCTGCTGCTGGCGGCCGCGCTGTGCAGCGGCTGCCGGTCCGGGCCCGAGCCTCTGGTGGATTTCGCGCGCGTGCATCCGCGGGCCGTGCTGGACATCCGCTACGCCACGCCGGATAACTTCACGCATCGCCAGGTCTACGGCCAGGCGCGCTGCGCCTTGCGCCGCTCCGTGGCCGAGCGGCTCTCAGACGCGGCCTCCGAGCTGGAGGGCCTGGGCTACCTGCTCAAGGTCTTCGACTGCTACCGGCCGCTCTCCGTGCAGAAGGCGTTCTGGGCCTTGGTGCCGGACGAGCGCTACGTGGCCGACCCGGCCAAGGGCTCGCGCCACAACCGCGGCGCGGCCGTGGACGTCTCCTTGGCGGACGTGGCGGGCCGCGAGCTGGAGATGCCCACGGGCTATGACGATTTCTCGGAGCGGGCCCGCCGGGATTGGGCCGGCGCTTCGCCGGCCGCAGCCGCCCACCGGGCGGCCTTGGAGCGGGTCATGAGCCGGCACGGCTTCGTGGGCTTCCCATCCGAGTGGTGGCATTTCGACGCCCAAGGATGGGAGAGGTACCCGGTCGAGGACGTGCCCTTCGCGGACATTCCCGCTGGGTCCTAAGACCCGGTCCGGACGGGTCTTTATTCACTTCCCGATAAGGGTATTTTCGGGCCATAATATCCAGGAATGAAGAACACCCTCCTGACGGCCCTCAGCCTCGTCTGCGCGGCCGCGCCGCTCTCGGCGCAGACGCGCATGCCCGCGTTCAACGATATCCGCTTCTCGGACATCAAGGCCGCCGTCGCGCCCTCGGCCGCCCTCTATGAGCCCTCGGCCATAGACGCCCTGGCCGCGGCGCTCTCCGACCCGAGGACCGCGCACGCGGCCAAGGTCAAGGCCCTGGAGCGGCTCAAGTCGGACGACCTCTATCATTTTGAGGACTGGGCGGGCGGGCTCACGCCGCAGGCCGAGATGCAGGTCGTGTTCTCCCTCAAGGACATCTATTATTCCGCGGCTCCGGCCAACGACCGTTACCTCGCGGTGGCGGTCTGCGGGCGCTTCGCGCGGCGCTTCAGGTACGCCGCGGCGGCGAGCGACGCGGTGGACTTCCTCAAGGACCTGGCCCTGCGCTCCGACCCGGACGGCTCCAGCCAAGCCCGGAGCATCCAGGCCATCTACGGTCTGGCCGAGATCGCCAAGGCCGCGCCGCTCCAAGACCTGGACCCGCGCTTCACGGAGCGCACCGTGGGCTCGGCTCTGGACGTGCTGGAGCGCTACGGCACCGGCGGCATCAGCGACCGTGTAACCCAGGAGCAGGTCTACGGGCTCATGATCCTGAGCAACTATCTCTCGTACCACCTCCAGCACAACGCGCTGGGCAACCACGTGGGCGGCTACGCGGGCCGAGTGGACCTGATGCCGTCCTGGCCGGGCAATCTGGCCTGGCGCGCGCAGGCCGCGCTCATGGACCCGGTCGAGCGCGACCTGGAGAGGCTCTACAGCCCGGCCAATACGGACTACCGGGGCTACCTGGCCGCCACGCTCATCGACCTGGCGCGCGTGACGTCCATGGACTACGGGACCATCGAGCGCAGCCGGCGGATCCTGCGGAACATGGCCAACCACGACGAGTCGGTCCCGGCCATCCGCTGGATGCTGGCTCCCTACCGCCGCTGAGCGGCCTTACTTGCGGCCGGCCAAGGTCCGGTGGTAGCTCCGCATCAGGGCTTGGACCCGGGCCGCAAGCTTGCGGTAGGCCGCGCGGCCGGCTGAGGACCTCAGGAGCTTGATGTCGGCCTCCACCGCGCCCAGGCTCTGCTGCGCCCTGGCCAGGCGGCCTCGGGCCTGGGCCGAGCCGGTCTCGTCGTAGGTCTCTTCGAGGTCCGCGACCGTGTCCTCGAGCTGGTCGCGTTCCGCTTCGAGGTCATCGATGGCCGAGGCGAAGCCCTGGTTCAGGCGCAGCTTGCCGGAGAGCTGTCCGGCCATCCACTCCTCGTAGGCTTGCGGGCTCTTGCGCAGCTCGCGGGCCGCGGCCAAGGAGAACGAGCCGTCGCGGCCGACCGGGACTCCGAGCTCGTCGAGGACCTTGAGCGAGACGATGTGCGCTTCGAGTTCCATCTCCAGGGCCTCCGAGGGGACCCCTTCGGCGTGCTGCAGGACGTGGAGGAGCTCGTGGACCAAGGTGGCCGCGCCCAGGCTGGGCTCGTCCTCGGCGTAGGAGCGGTTGAGGTAGAGGACCCGGCCGAGGTAGTCGTACTCCCCGAGGTTGCCCTTGAGCTCCTGGAAGCGGACCTGGATGGGCCTGCCTTCCTTCTTGGTCAGGGCCAGGGCCGCGTCGAGGATCTTGCGGCCCGTGGGGGACTCCCGGGCCGCGGCCACGATGCCGGCCAGGCGCTGGAAGTCCGCGCTGCGGGGCACGGACAGATAGGAAAGCTCTTCGGCCTGGACCGGGGTCTTGCGGGCCTGAGCCCCGTTCCAGAAGGCGTCGAGCGCGGGCCCCAGGTCCTGCGCGGCCAAGCGGGGCAAAGAGTCGGCGAAGGAGGCCAACCGGCCGAGGCCGAAGGCTTCTGGTGAGACCGGGGTGATGAGGATCTCGGGGATGTCCTGCGCAGCCGGGGCCGGGACCGCCGGGGTGGGCTGCAGCTGGGGCAGGACCGACGAGGGAGAGAGCGTGGGGGCGGCCAAGGGCGCGGCCAAGAGCACGGGGCCGAGCCCGGCCCGGAAGGAGGGCGCGGTCAGGGGGCCGCGCAAAGCCGGCACCGGGGCCGAGGGCAGGCGGCTCAGCGTTGCCGCATGGCCCGGCGCGCAGCACAGGGCTGCCACAGCGGCGAGGATGGCGCGGCGCATCTGCGCTTATTATAAACCGATACTCGGGCGAGATTTGCAGGACGAAGGGGCAGGCAGGGCCCGGCATTGGGCCCTACCTGGCCTGGGTCCTTCGCCGGGCTACTGGTCCTGCTTCTCCGAGTCCAGGAACCTCTGGGTCTGGGCGAGCTGCTGCCTGACGAGGTTCAGCTCGCGCTGCTTCCGGGTCAGTTCCTTCGCCCGGTCGGCGATCTCCATCATCGTCTCGGCCATGACGCAGCCGTACATCTTCTCCGTCGCCTGGCCCATGTAGTGCATGGTGTAGGCATAGCAGGAGTCATAGGGAAGGCCGCCGACATAGGACGGCTGGCAGAACATCTTCTGCGAATCGCAGTCTATCGCATAGACGGTGGCCTTCTCCAGCTTCCGAAGCACGGTCTGGTCGGAATCCTGCTCCAGCGCCTTGGACAGCCTGGCTTGCGCGGCCGCGATCTCGCCGTCGGTCTGCCGGACTTTGAGGTCGTTGCGCATGTACGCCAGCTGCGAGGCGACCTGGCTCTTCTTCACGGACATCTCCTCCTCGATCCGCTGCTGCTCGTCCTGCAGGTCGAAGAGCTTCTGGTACAGGTACTCGCTGCGGTCCTTCTTGAAGTCCACGACCAGCTCGCCGCCGGCCTGTCCGGCAGCGGCCAGCATATCCCCGCCGTTGGCGGCCACATCCTCGAATCCCGCGGCCTGCGCGGAACCCGCCGTCATGGAAACTGCCAGAACCAACGCCGCGATCGTGTTTTTCATGACATCCCCCCGCTTCCCTTTACTCTTCTTGGCTGCGGCTTGCTTGCGGAGCGCTTCCCGGGCAAGCCTGACGGCATGGAACCCGTCAGCCCGGCAGGGGGAGGATCACTTCTTGGAGTGCAGGTGGGGGGGCTGGACCGGAGAGAGGTCGGCCGGCAAGCCCTGCCAGAGGAATGACTGGTCCGGCAAAGGAGTCGCCACGGCGACCGGCTGGATGGCCGGGACCAAGGCCGCGGCCGGCGCGGCCACGCGCCGGACCGCCAGGAACTTGAAGTCGTGCGAGGACAGGCGGTGGGTCCGGCTGCCCAAGGACCGCTCCGAGGCATGGCGTCGGTCTTGCTGGAGCGCGGTCTTGACCATGGACCTGAAGCTCTGGCTCGGCGTGAAGAAGACGCCGTTGCTGCCGCAGGGCTGGCTGAAGACCACGGCCCGGGCCCCGCAGAGGTTGAGCCCGACGAGGGCCGCGGCGATCAGCTTCCTATGGCGCTGGATCATAACCTGCTCCGCTAGGAAGGATAGGTCCGGAAGATGGGCGCGTCCTGGAGCGGAAGGCTCAGCCGCGTCCAGGCTTTGGGTCCGCTGGGATCTGGGTCTTTCGGCGCAGGAATGCCTGCCAGAAGCCGCGCTCCTTCTCTTCCTTCAGGAACAGGAAGTCGAAGTGCGGTCCGAAGAGCGCTTCGAGGTCGGCTCTGGTGAAGCATCGGCGATAGGCTCCGAAGGCGATATGCCAGGGCCGGCCGCGGCCCCTGAAGAAGCGGAAGCGCGGGCTGAAGGCTTCCAAGATGTAGCGGCCTCGGGGAGCAAGCAGCCGGAGGATCTGGCCCAGATAGCGCGGCCAGTCGGATTTCTTCTGATGGTGGAGGCAGCCGTAGTCAATGATGGCGTCGAAAGAGCCTTCGGGGAAGGGAAGGCGCAGGGCGTCGGCCTTCAAAAAACGCACGGCAAAGCCTCGGGCCGCGCGCCGGGCTCGGCGCAAAGCCAGCGGCTCGGAATCGACGGCCGTGACCTGGAAGCCGAGCCGGGCGGCCGCTATGGCATGGCGGCCTTCGCCGCAGCCGAGGTCGAGGAGGCGGCCTTTCTTGAGCCTGTTCAAGAAGCGCAGCACGTACGGCGAAGGCTCGGCGGCCCAGCCGTGGACTCCGGTGCGATACGCCTCCTTGAAGTAGCTGCGGTTGGCTGTGGCCGCGTTCATGGCTGGTAAAAGCTATTATACCGCAATCTCCGAGGGGGGCTGTAATGCTTCGCCCGCCCCGCGCGAATACCTGATGAAGGGGCTCATATGACCGAGAGCGCGCCGGGATTCGCGCAGTTCTACGAGGAGTGGTTCCCCAAGGTCTTCAACTACGCCAGGCATCGCACGGGGTCAGCGACCCGGGCCGATGAGATCGTCTCCGAGACTTTCTCCAGGGCGCTCAAGTCCTGGCCGAGCTTCGATGCGGCGAAGGGCGACCGCAGGACCTGGCTTTTCTCCATAGCCTTCCGGGCGGTGGCGGACCATTACCGCTCGGAGCGGCGGCGGGGCTGGCTGGGCCTGGACTTCCTGCTGGGAAGGGAGCCGCGCGAGCCGGGGCCGGAGCGGTCTCTGGAGCGGACGGCGGAGAGCGACCGGATCTTGTCCTTGCTGTCGCGCCTGAGCGAGGAGCACCGGGAGGTGGTGTCCTTGAAGTTCTTCGGCGGCCAGAGCAACCGTTCCATCGCCAAGCTGATGAGCCTCGGCGAGAGCAACGTGGCCGTGATCCTTTTCCGCTCCGTGCGCCTGATGAGGAAGAGTCTCTCAGGCGTGGAGGCCTGATATGAACGAGAACCTGGAAGCCGAGCGATTCTCCAAGGAGCTGGACTGCCTGCTGGCCGGGACCAAGGGCTCGGAGCCTCTGGACCCGGAGCTGGCCAAGGACATGGAGTTCGCCGAGCGCATCGTGTCCTCCGACAAGAGCGGCGAGAGCAAGGTCCGCCACTCCCTCAAGCGGAGGCTGTTGGAGCAGGAACTGGCCCAATACAGGCCTTCACGCTTGAAGGCCTGGCGCGTCCGGCCTTGGGTCCTGGCTTCCGGACTAGCCGCCTTGGCCTTGGTCCCTCTGGTCGAGCATTTCCTTGTGGCCCCGTCGAGCGAGAGTGGCGGGACCTTCAAGCCGGGCTGGGACTTCATGAGCCGGGGCGGCCGCTTCAGCGACGGATCAGTGCCTTTTGAACCCGGCGTCAACGGCATGGCTCCGGGAAGTTCGGCCGGGAGAAGCGCCGATGTCGTCACTCCGCTCAACGTGAAGGATCCTTCCGCACTGGTCATGGGCCCTGGGGCTGCTGCCAAGTCTGGCTCTTTAGGGGGAGGTGGCGCTGCGTGGAGCGCCCCACCTATCAGAGTGGCCAGAGGGGGGGGGCGCCTGGAGAGTGTTCCGCCGCGGGCCGCGGCCGCTCCTGCCAGCCCCGCCCAAGGCCCGGCCCTGCCCGCCAGCGAGGAGAACAGGCGTCAGTCCCAGCAGTATTACCTCTCCGGGATCATCTACTACGACAAGGGCGACTTCGAGAAGGCGCGCAACGAGTGGGCGCACGCTTTGCAGCTCGACCCGGACAACCCGGACGCCCAGGCCGGCCTGCAGCGCATCTACAACCTCTACGGCATCCAGCCCCCGCCCGTGGACCGCGAAGGCTACCGCTACTTGCAGGAGAACGACTTCCAGAAGGCCGTAGACGCGCCGCTCTCCACCTTCTCCATCGACGTGGACGTCGCCTCCTACGCCAACGTCAGGCGGTTCCTCAACCAGAGCCGGCTGCCGCCCGCCGACGCCGTGCGCGTCGAGGAGTTCATCAACTACTTCCACTACTCCTACCCCGAGCCCCAAGGCGCGCATCCTTTCACCATCACGGCCGACTCCGCGGACTGCCCCTGGAACCCCAAGCACAAGCTCGTGCGCGTGGCCATCAAGGGCAAGAGCATCCCGAAGGAGGAACTGCCGCCCAGCAACCTGGTCTTCCTCATCGACAGCTCGGGCTCGATGATGGACCAGGACAAATTGCCGCTGGTCCAGAAGTCCCTGCGCCTCCTGGTCAACGAGCTCAGGCCTCAGGACCGCGTGGCCATCGTCACCTACGCCGGCTCGGCCGGCCTGATCCTCGACTCCACCTCGGGCGAGGACAAGGCCGACATCCTCTCCGCCATCGACCGTCTGCAAGCCGGAGGGACCACGGCCGGGGCCCAGGGCATACTGCTGGCCTACCAAGTGGCGGCCGAGCACCTGCTCAAGAAGGGCAACAACCGCGTCATCCTGGCCACGGACGGCGACTTCAACGTAGGCGTGACCAGCGACGGGGAGCTCGTCCGCCTCATCGAGCAGGAACGCGAGAAAGGCATCTTCCTCACGGTGCTGGGCGTGGGGCAGGGCAACTACCAAGACGCCAAGATGCAGCAGCTGGCTGACAAGGGCAACGGCAACTACGCCTACCTCGACGACATCAGCGAGGCGCAGAAGGTCCTGGTCTCCCAGCTGGCCGGAACGCTCTATGCCGTGGCCAAGGACATGAAGATCCAGGTCGAATTCAACCCGGCGCGCGTGCAGGCCTACCGCCTCATCGGCTACGAGAAGCGCGCCCTGAAGGCCGAGGACTTCAACAACGACAAGAAGGATGCGGGCGAGCTCGGCTCAGGCCACACCGTGACCGCGCTCTACGAGCTCATCCCGCCGGGCGTGAAGGCCAGCCTGCCGGATGTCGACGAGCTCAAATACCAGAAGACCGCTCCGGCCCAGGCCGCGCAGGACAAGGAGCTCCTGACCGTCAAGGTCCGCTACAAGGACCCGGACGGGACCAAGAGCAAGCTCGTCTCCCGGCCGCTCGTCGACAAGGCCCAGCCCTGGAGCGAGGCGGTCCCGGACCTCAAGTTCGCGGCCGCGGCCGCGGGCTTCGCCATGCTTCTGCGCGGCTCGGCCTATTCCGGGGACCTTTCCTACGCCAAGGTCGCAGCGATGGCCCAGGCGGCCGAAGGCAAGGACGCGGACGGCTATCGGGGCGAGTTCATCCGCCTGGTGCAGAAGGCGCAGCTCCTCAAGGGGCCGGAGGCGACTCTGGGGAATTAAGTGATGTGTCCCCGGATTCAGGCGTCGCCGAAGGCGGTGTAGTGCCAGGGCTTGCGCGCCGCGCCGGTGAGCTCCACCATCACGTGCTTGGGCACGGTGTAGTCCTCCAGCGCGTACTTGGATAGGTCCTTGCCGAAGCCCGACTCCTTGAAGCCGCCGTGCGGCATCTCCGAGCACAGGGGCAGGTGGTCGTTGACCCAGACCGTGCCGAAGCGCATCCCGTTGGCCATGCGCATGGCCTTGTGCACGTCCATGGTCCACACCGAGCCGGCTAGGCCGTAGCGCACGCCGTTGGCCAGGGCCAGGGCCTGGCTCTCGCCCTGGAAGGGCAGCAGGCACACCACCGGGCCGAAGACCTCCCTCTGCACCAGCTCCGAGTCCTGGGCCGCGCCCGACACGATGGTGGGTTCGAAGAAGAAGCCCTGGGGGAGCGCCTTGGGCCGCCTGCCGCCCAGCAGGACCTTGACCCCCTTGGCGCGCTTCAGGAAGCCTTCCACGCGCTCGCGCTGCTCCGCGCAGATGAGCGGCCCCATGTCCGTGCCCGGCGCCAAGGGGTCTCCCACGCGCAGCTTGGCCGCCTCCTCCACGAAGGCGGCGCTGAAGCGCTCGAAGGCGCCCTTCTCCACGTAGATGCGCGTGGCCGCGGTGCAGTCCTGGCCGCAGTTGACGAAGGAGGCCACCACCGCGCCCTGCACCGCGGCGGAGATGCCCGCGTCGTCGAACACCACGAAGGGCGCCTTGCCGCCCAGCTCGCAGTGCAGGCGCTTGACCGTGGGCGCGGCCTGGACCATGATCTTGGACCCGGTCGCGGTGTCCCCGGTGAACGAGATCATGCGTACGTCCGGATGCGAGGTCAGGGCCTGGCCCGTCTCCTCGCCGCCGGTCACAACGCTGACCACCCCGTCCGGGATGCCCGCGGCATGGGCCAGCTTGACCAGCTCCAAGGTGGACAGGGGCGTCAGGCGCGAGGGCTTGATCACGCAGCAGTTCCCCGCCGCGAGAGCGGGCCCCAGCTTCCAGGCCGCCATCATCAGGGGATAGTTCCAGGGCGCCACCAAGGCGACCACGCCCACCGGCTCGCGCCGGATCCAGGAGGTGCAGCCGGGAGTGAACTCGCCCGTGCCCGCGCCCTCGTGCAGCCGCGCCGCGGCCGCGAAGAAGCGCAGGTTGTCCACGGCGAAGGGGATGTCGCTGTCGCGCGCGAGCTTGAGGGGCTTGCCGGTGTTGCTCGACTCCAGCTCGGCCAGGTTGGCCAGCTCCGATTCGATCAGGGCCGCCCATTTCGCTATGACGGCCGCGCGCTCGGCCGGGGTCTTGCCCGACCAGACCCCGGAGGCGAAGGCCTTCTTGGCCGCGCTGACGGCCTGGTCCACCTCGGCCGCGCCGGCGTCGGGCAGCTCGGCTATGACCTCTTCAGTGGCGGGGTTGAGGATCTGGCGCATGTTCTGGAGGCCTCCTGACCTGACTCCCGATATAAGTCTTGTGTCCCCGAATTAGAGGGCCAGCTTCTTGAGGGCCTTGCGCACCTGCATCGTGCAGAGTACGGCGAAGGCGGCCAAGGCGATGAACGTGCCCGGCAGCTCGCCCAGCTGGGACTGCAGGCCTTCCCCGAAATGCGTGAGACCGGGAGCGAACCTCCAGGCCAGCACGATCAGCAGGCCCGCGATGCAGCCGCCGGCCACCAGACCGGTCGAGTAGAGCATCCCGCTGGAGAGCTCGCTCTCGTCGGCCTTGCCGCGGATCCGGTCCGTGAGCCAGCGCATGGCGCCGCCCACGAAGATGGGGAAGGTCGTGGAGATGGGCAGATACGCGCCCACGGCCCAGGCCAGTCCGTTGACCCCGCAGAGCTGCACGGTCAAGGACAGCGCGGCGCCCACGAAGATGTAGCCCCAGGGCAGGTCGCGCGAGAGCACGCCCTGGATGATGGTGGCCATGAGCGTGCCTTGAGGCGCGGGCAGCTTCTCGGAGCCGATGGGGCCCATGGGGGAGTTGTGCATGGCGATGATGGTGAAGCCGATGACCGCCACGGAGACCAGCACCCCGATGAGCAGGCCGATCTGCTGGCTGATGGGGGTGGCGCCCACCAGGTAGCCGGTCTTGAGGTCCTGGGAGGTGGCGCCCGCGTTGGCCGCCGCGATGCAGACGATGGCTCCCACGGCCAGGGCCGCGGCCTGGGCGGCGGCCTGCTTGGAGGGGTCGTTGGCCCAGCCCGCCAGCACGAAGATGAGGCAGGTGCCCAGCAAGGTCGCGATGGTCATGCCCGAGATGGGGTTGGAGGAGGAGCCGATCAGCCCCACGATGCGGGAGGACACCGCCACGAAGAAGAAGCCGAAGACCACGACGAGGATGCTGACCAGGAAGTACCAGGGGAAGGGCACCGGCATCTTCTGCAGGAAGGGAATGATCAGGGCCATGACCAACGACCCCGCGAGCACCCAGGTGATGGGGATGTCGCGCTCAGTGCGCAGCTGCTGGGCCGCGCCCCGGCCGCCCCGCATTTCCTTGAGTGAGTCGCGCACTGAGGCGAAGATGGTGGGCAAGGTGCGCACCAAGGTCATCAGGCCGGCCATGGCCACGGCCCCGGCGCCGATGTAGCGGATGTAGGCGCGGTAGAACCACTCCGCGTGGGAATGGCCGTCGATCCAGCTTTGGGTGAAGCCCAGCTTGAGCAGGTCGGTCTGGATCTGGGCGTCCGGCACGAACATGGACAGCAGCGGGATCAGCGCCAGCCAGGATAGGACGCTGCCCGAGACCATGATCCCGGCCAGGCGCGGCCCGATGATGTAGCCCACGCCCAGGTACTCCGGCGTGATCTCGCTGGTGAGCAAGGCGTTCTTGTATACCCCGCCCGGGCCGGTGT
>JAQUNT010000014.1 GCA_028717525.1 Elusimicrobiota bacterium | reverse complement strand
CCGCGAGGTCCGGGTGAAGACCCCCTTCGGCGCGCCCTCGGGCCCGATCCTGCTGGGAGAGCTCTCGGGAGTGGCCTGCGCCTTCCTGCCCCGCCACGGCCGCGGCCACACCCGGCTGCCCTGCGAGGTCAACAGCCGGGCCAACCTCTGGGCGCTCAAGTCCCTGGGCGTCGAGCGCGTGGTCGCCGTCTCGGCCGTGGGCTCGCTCAAGGAGGAGCTGCCGCCGCGGGACTTCGTCTTCCCGGACCAGCTCGTCGACGAGACCAAGGGGCGCCCTTCCACTTTCTTCGGCGCGGGCCTGGTCGCGCACGTCGCCTTCGACCGCCCCTTCTGCGACGAGCAGTCGGGCATCCTCCACGAGGCCGCCCGCGCCCTGGGCATCCGGGCGCAGCGCGGCGGGACCTTGGTGTGCATGGAAGGCCCGGCCTTCTCGACCAAGGCGGAGTCCGAGTATCACCGGCGCCAGGGCTACGACCTCATCGGCATGACCGTGCTGCCCGAGGCCAAGCTGGCGCGCGAGGCCGAGCTCTGCTACGCCCCGGTCTGCCTGGTCACGGACTACGACTGCTGGAAGGAGGGCGAGGAGGTCTCCAGCGGCAAGGTGGTGGAGAACCTCGCCGTCAACGTGGCCAACGCCCAGCGCCTCCTGGCCGCCGCCTTGCCCGCGCTCGCGGCCCGGCCGCGCCGCTGCCGCTGCGCCGCGGCGCTGGCCGGCGCCATCTTCACCGACCCCGCGCGGGCCAGCCGCCGGACCCTGCGCAAGCTCGACCTGCTCGTGGGTAGGCACCTCAAGAAATGACCGACAGGAAACCTTCATGAAACTGACCAAGCCCATCATCCGACTCATCGATACCGCGATCACCGCCCAGAAGGGCGCCTACTGCCCCTATTCCCGCTACCGGGTGGGCGCCGCGGTCCTCACCGAGACCGGCCGCATCTTCTCGGGCGCCAACGTGGAGAACGCCTCCTACGGCCTGAGCATCTGCGCCGAGCGCGTCTCCATCTTCAACGCCGTGTCGCGCGGGCATCGGGCCCTGAAGGCCGTCTGCATCGTGGCCAGCGCGGCCAAGCCCTGCGGCGCCTGCCGCCAAGTCATGATCGAGTTCAGCAGCAAGGATACCGAGCTCTACCTCGTGGACCTCAACCCGACCTCGGGCCGCAAAACCATCACCAAGACCACGGTCTTCCGCATGCTGCCCGCGGCCTTCGACCCCATCGCCTCGGGGCTGCTGCCGCCCAACCCGCAGAACCTGCTGCGCTCCCGCCAGTCCCACCGCCGCCGCAAGGACGACCGCCGCAGGGCCGTGTCCCGGAGGGACCGACGATGAAGAACTCCAAGCTCCACGCCGTGATGGCCTGGCTCAAGACCACGGACCTCGCCGCCGTGAGCTACCACGACGGGTCCTTCGGCTTCGAGCTGGCCGCGGGCCAGGCCCCGGCCGCGCCGCCTCCGGGCATTCCGTCCTGCCGCTATGTCCCGGTCTGCGCCCCAGCCGTGGGGGTGTTCCAGGCCAGCGCGCCGGGACGGGCCAAGCTGGGCGAGGAAGGCTTATCCGTCAAGGAGGGCGACGCTCTCGGCCAGGTCGAGACCGGCGCGGGGCAGCCCCACGTGGTGCGCTCGCCTTGCGCGGGACGGGTGGCCCGCGTCTTCGCCTCGGCCGGCCAGGCGGTCCAGTACGGCCAGCCGCTCTTCTTCCTGGAGCGCGGCTGAGCGCCGGCCGAGATGCCCGAGACCGGCTACTCCCGGATCGTCTGCACCAAGTGCGCGGCCCAGCTGCCGGTGGCGGGCTACGCCTGTCCGAAGTGCCAGAGCTCTTTGGCCAAGGTCTGCGGCAACTGCTCATTCCAGAACGCCGTGGCCAAGAACTACTGCGACCGCTGCGGCACGCCCATGGTGCTGGCGCCCGCGGCGTCGGGAGCATCGCCTTTCGGCTCGGCCGCCCCGGCGCCCCTCCCCAACGCGGCGCTGCAGCGCTCCGGACCGCCGCAGGCCCCGTCCTTGCATATCGTCGAGCCCCCCTCGGGCCTCTCCATCCCGGCGGCCCAGCGCCGGGAGCCCGGCGCGCCCGCGCCCGTTCCGGAAGGGCACTATATCCCGCCCCCGCCGCCCACCGAGGTCTCTCTGAGCCGCCTGCGCCGCCGGGACTCCCGGTTCAGCATGATCTTCTGGGCCCCGATCGCGGCCGTGTTCGCCGCCGCGGGGTTCCTCTACTACGACTACCAGAAGCCGCAGAGCGCCATCCCCCGCGCCGCGGCGCAGTACCTCGACGCCCTCAGTCGCGGCGACGTCGCGGGCGCCTACGCCCTGCTCTCCAACGCCTCCCGGATCCGCTGCACCTTGGACGAGTTCCGGGCCGGGCGCGAGGAGACGCCCTGGACCTGGTCCGACATCTCCTTGGCGCGCCTGGAGCCCGAGGCCGCGGTGGTCAAGTACCGGCTGCAGGTCAAGGGGCAGCCGGCCAAGGACGACTACCTCATCTTCCTGCGCGAGGACCGCAGCTGGGTGCGCCCCTACAACTGGAACCTCCTACAGCGGGCCGAGGAGGCCTTCATCCGCAGCGACCCGGACATGGCCCTCATCATGGCCCAGGCCGCGGTCGACATCGACCCCCGCGACCCCATGGCCCGGGGCTACCTCTGCGAGGCGGTCTACTACCGCAAGGTCCCGACCCAGACGGAGAAGGAATGCGCCGCCGCCCTGAAGCTCGCGCAGGTCTACCCCTCCAAGCTCTCGCTCAAGAGCCTCTACCATCTCCACGCCATCCTGGGCGACACCTATAAGAACGCCCTGCAGAAATATCCCGAGGCGGTCGCCGAGTACGACGCCCTGCTGGCCTTCCCGGACCTGACTCCGGCCGACCAGTGCGACCTGCTGCTGGCGCGCGCCGACACGCGCCTGGCCATGGGCCAGAACCCCGAGGCGACCGCGGACCTGCAGGCCGCCGTCGGAATCTGCACCAAGCCCGAGGACCTCGGCTACATCCGCAAACGGCGGGCCGCCCTGTCCGAGGCCCCGCCCCAAAGGTGAATGCATGTTCAAGAAGATCCTGATCGCCAACCGCAGCGAAATCGCCGTGCGCGTCATCCGCGCCGCCCGGGAACTGGGCATCCCCAGCGTGGCCGTCTATTCCGAGGCGGACCGGGAGTCCCTGCACGTGGCCCTGGCCGACGAGGCCGTCTGCATAGGGCCCGCCCCCTCGACGCAGAGCTACCTCAACGTGGAGGCCCTGCTGGCCGCGGCCAAGCTCACCGGGGCCGACGCCGTCCACCCCGGCTACGGCTTCCTGGCCGAGAACGCGGACTTCGCCCAGGCCTGCGCCGACTTCGGCCTGACCTTCATCGGCCCCACGCCCCAGGCCATCCGGAAGCTCGGGCACAAGAGCGCGGCCAAGGCCCTGGCCCGCGAGGCCGGCGTGCCGGTCGTGCCGGGCACGGCCGGCACCATCGAGACGGGCTTCCTGCGCGAGGCCGAGGCCGTGGGCTTCCCGGTCATGGTCAAGGCCGCGGCCGGAGGCGGCGGCAAGGGCCTGCGCTTCGTGCGCCGCCCCGAGGACCTGGAAGCCGCGGTGCGGCTGGCCCAGACCGAGGCCAAGACCGCGTTCAAGGACGGCTCGGTCTACATCGAGAAGTTCATCGAGCGGCCGCGCCACGTGGAGATCCAGATCGCGGCCGACCGGCAGGGCGGGGTGGCGGCCTTCCCGGAGCGCGACTGCAGCGTGCAGCGCCGGCACCAGAAGCTCATCGAGGAGTCCCCCTCCCCCGCGGTGCCGGCCAAGACCCGCGAGGCCATGCAGACCGCGGCCGCGCGCCTGGCCAAGGCGGCCCGCTACAGCAACGTGGGGACCGTGGAGTTCCTGCTGGCCCCGGACGGGAAGTTCTACTTCATCGAGGTCAACACGCGCCTGCAGGTGGAGCACCCGGTGACCGAGTGCGTGACCGGCCTGGACCTGGTGGCCCTGCAGATCGCGCTGGCCGCGGGCGAGCGCCTGCCCTTCGGCCAGGACCGGGCCTCCGAGATCCGCGGCCACGCCATCGAGCACCGCATCAACGCGGAGGACCCGGACCACGGCTTCGCGCCCCGGCCGGGCCGCATCTCGGACCTGCGCCTGCCCGGCGGCCCCGGGGTGCGCATGGACACCCACATCTACCCCGGCTACACGGTGCCCATGTACTACGACAGCCTGCTGGGCAAGCTCATCGCGCACGCGCCGGACCGGCCCGCCGCCATCCGCCGGGCCCTGCGCGCCCTGGGCGAGCTGCACGTGGAGGGCATCCCGACCACGGCGGGCTTCCACCGCCGCGTCCTGGCCCACCCGAAGTTCCGGTCCGGGGAGTTCGATACCCATTTCGTGGAAACCCTCAAGGAGGAACATGCCCAAGGGGCTCAAGCCGCTCATCGCGTCCCAGTTGCGTGAGTCGAGCCGCACTTTGGCGGCCGCCGCGCGCCTGACCCCGGAGATCGCGGCCGCGGCCGAGCTGCTGGTGGCCGCCTACCGCCGCGGCCGCAAGGCCCTCATCTTCGGCAACGGCGGCTCGGCCGCCGACGCCCAGCACTTCGCGGCCGAGCTGGTGGGGCGCTTCGCGCGCGAGCGGCGGCCCCTGCCGGCCCTGGCCCTGACCGTCAACACCTCGGACCTGACCGCCATCGGCAACGACTACGGCTACGACCAGGTCTTCGCGCGCCAGCTGCAGGCCCACGGCCGGCGCGGCGACGTGGCCGTGGCCATCACCACATCGGGCAGCTCGGCCAACGTGCTCAAGGCGGCGGCCGCGGCGCGGCGCCGCGGGCTGGCGGTCATCGGCCTGACCGGGGCCGGCGGCGGCCGGCTCAAGGACCTCTGCGACGTGTGCGTGCGGGCCCCCTCGTCCGACACGGCCCGCGTCCAGGAGGTGCACGCCGCGGTCATCCACGCCTGGTGCTCGGCGGTCGAGAGCATCCTCTTCCCGAAGAGCCCCAAAGTCCACTGAGATGGCCTCCTCCCGAGCCAAGATCAAGACCGTCCGGCGCCTGGCGACCCTGCGCCAGCTCTGGGGCTGGCAGGGCAAGACCGTGGTGTTCACCAACGGGGTCTTCGACATCCTGCACGCGGGCCACGTCCAGCTGCTGGAGCGGGCGCGCTCCATGGGCGACGTGCTCATCGTGGGCGTCAACAGCGACGCCTCGGCCCGGCGCCTGGGCAAGGGACCGGGGCGGCCGGTCAACCGCCTGCGCGACCGCGCCGCGCTTCTGGCGGCCTTCTCCTGCGTGGACGCCGTGGTGCCCTTCGCCGAGGACACCCCGGAGGCGCTGCTGGCCAAGCTCAAGCCGGACGTGCTGGTCAAGGGCGCGGACTACGGCCGGCACCAGATCGCGGGAGCGCGGCACGCGGGGCGCGTGGCGCGCGTTACGCTCAAAGCCGGCTATTCGACCACCGCCCTCATCCGACGTCTGCAGGAAAAGGCCTGAACCGGAGGTCCCCATGAGACTCGTCCTCTTCGCCGCACTTCTGGCGCCGGGAGCGCCGGCCCTGGCCCAGGTCGCGACGGCGCCGACGGCCGCCATAGCCGCGGCCTCGGGCTCCACGCAGCTGCAGCTGCGCGGCTCGGACGTCTGGTTCCTGGCCCGGCCCGGCCGGGCCCTGCCGGCCGGCTCCGTGCTCAAGACGGCGGCGGACTCCTCCTGCGCGCTGGCCTTCTCCGACGGGAGCCGGCTGCGCGTGGGCCCGCTTGCCAATGTGCGCCTGGCCGAGCTGACCCCCGAGAGGACCACGCTGTCCTTGGGCGCCGGGAAGCTGGAAGCCTCGGTGCCCCAGCGCGAACGCGCCGAGTTCCGGATCATGGCGCCGCTCTTCACGGCCACCTTGCCCGAGGGCGTGCTCTCGGCCGAGATCCTGAGCGAGGCCAGCGCGACGCTCGACGTCTTCGCGGGCACGGCCGCGGTGGTGGACAGCCAGGGCCGCTCCGTGCAGGTCGGTCCGGGCCAGCGCACGGAGCTGGGCGCCCAGACCGGGGCCTCGACTCCGGCGCCCCTGCCGGCCGCCGCGGTCCGGCCCAAGGAGCGCAAGCCGGCCAAGGCCGTGAAGCGGGCGGCGCCCGAACCGGCCCAACCAGCGGCCCGGGAACCCGAACCCGCGGCGAAGAAGGCCAAGCCGGCCGAGCCGCCGCCCCCGGCGAAGTCCGCCTACAAGGACACGGATTCGCAGCTCTAGAGTGCGGCCTGCCAGGCGCGGTAGAGCCCGGCCAGGTCGCCCCAGACCCCGATGTAGGCCGAGCGGATGGCCTCGTCGAAGCCTTTGCCGTCCCTGAGGGCGGGCAGCAGCTGGGAGAAGCCGATGCGGCCCCCGCGCTCGAGCATGAACTGGACCAGGCTGGCGCACTCGGCGTACCACAGAGCGACCTTCTGGTCGGCGCCGGCCCGTTCGCCCAGCGGCACGAAGCCGAGGATCTCGTCCATGGTCAGGGGCTGGGAACGCAGGCGCGGGCGCACGCCCGCGAAAAGGTCGGCGGGCGCGCGCCCGCCGCTGGCGGCCTTGGCCTGCTCGTAGACCGCCAGCCCCTCGTTGAGCCAGAGCAGGTCGCGGCGCGGCCGTCCCATGTACTCGATGAAGATGAGGTGGGTCATCTCGTGCGCGATGGTCTGCAGGAGCTGGGGCCCGTTGTAGCTGCAGATGCAGTTGCCGTAGGCGACCCCGCCGGACCAGTCCGGCTGGCCGGTCTTGCGCACGTACTCCTCGTGGCTGGCGTAGACCACGATCTCGTAGAGGCCGGAGGGCATGAAGGAGAAGAGGTTGGTGTCCGTCATGATGGTGGTGTAGAAGCCCTCGGCCTGGCTGGAGACGGCGCGCGCGTTGTCGCCGCCGTAGGCGAAGACCTTGAAGTGCAGGCTGACCTGCTCGTAGGAGCCGGGGTCGAGCGGCGCGAAGGGGGACCGCACGATGCCCGCGGCGGGAGAGGCGCTCTCCGGCAGGTCCGCGCAGGCGCAGAGGCCGGCGGCGAGCAGCGCGGCGGCGAGGGTCCTGTTCATGGCCGCCGCCGGACCTAGAGCTCGACCAGGCGCAGGGCCTTGAGCAGGGCCTGCTTGGGCATGGGCGGGTAGGCCATGGTCTGGCAGTGGATGGAGCCGTGCAGGTCGTCGGAGAGGTCCACGGTGGGGATGGGGAAGACCTGGTAGCCGAGGCTCTCGAAGACCTGGCGCGCTTCCTGGTCGGCCGGGACGTTGTAGGCCGGCATGAAGACCGTGTCGCGCACGATCAGGGCGTTGGCGTAGGTGCGGTAGGCCTCCTTGAGATGGGGCAGCCAGACGAGCTGGTAGCCCCAGGACTCGAGCGATTCCTTGTATTCGACGGTGTTGGTGAGCATGCGCTTGCCGGGCAGGGGCTTGAGGACTTCGTCCACGTCGCCGATGCCGTGGACATGGGGCATGATGTGCACGGTCTTGCAGCCGTAGGCGCCGGTGAGGTCCTGGGGCGTGACGGTGAAGAGGCGGTAGCTGTCGATGGCGAAGCAGGTCCCGTCCTCGTCGGCCAGGAGGTTTCCGCCCACGAAGGTGAAGCCCTTCTTGGCTATGGGGCCGTTGACGCTGGAGGCGACGGCGTCCCAAGAGGTGAAGTCGCGGTAGTAGTGGGCCGCGACCAAGGAGGCTTTCTTGGAGGAGTCGTCGTAGACCGGGACGGGGAAGGCGTCGCGCGCCCAGAAGCCGTTGCCGGTGTATTCGTCCGTGGCGATGATGAGGCGCTCGGCGGGCAGCCACTTGAGGTACTTCTTGCGCACGCGGTCCGCCTCGTCCGCGTCGGCCAGGATGACGAGCCGGACCCCGGCCGGGAGGTTGGAGGCGATGGTCTTGCGCAGGTTGGGGACCTCGGAGCCTTGCTCGTAGGCGCTCATGAGCACGTAGGCGAAGGCGGCGGTGTCCTCCACCGGGCGGAAGGGGGATTTGACGCCCTTGGGCAGGTGGTTGTCGGCGTTGCGCTCCACCGCGGCCTTGATCTCGGCGGGGGTGGCGTCGTGGGAGAAATTGGTCGGGGGCTTGGGGCGGGGAGCCTGCGCCTTGGCGATGGGCGCGCCGGACACGTCCGGGAACGCGACGGAGGCGGCCTTGGCCTTGCGCAGCGCGGCCGGGACGTCGACGCGGTCCTCGCCGAACGACACGGGCTCGGCGCCGCGGGCTTGGGGCGCCAAGGGCAGGAAGGCGGCCAGGGCCAAAGAGAATAGGCTCATTGGGGTATCATAGCATCTCCCGGCGCGGCTGCAACGGGCGCTGGCGCGGGGCCCGGCGGATAGGATGAGGCTGGTCTCTTCCATTGCCAAACCTAGGCGGCTCATATACAATCTCTGCTATTGGTGGGACTCATCGTCGTGCTGCCAAGTCAGGTGACTCTATAGTCAAGGCGGATCAACCATGATCGAAAGAAGGGAGAGGAAGCTGGCCGATGGCCTCGTCGCCTTGGCGGGCGTTCTGGCCGCATCACTCTTCTATGTCGTCGCCGGCCTCGGCATAGCCGCATCGGCTTTCCTGGCCGCGCTCCTGTATTGGCGGTGGCGTATCGTGCCCAGACAGGGCCTGCGCGGAGCCGGATACTTCTGTCTCGCCATAGCCCTCGGGATCGCAGCCGGAGCCGCGGCAGGCTTCGGCCTGGCCGCCTTTTCTGAAGAATTCCTGCATATGCGGACACATCGCGGCGGAGTCCTCTTCTTCGCGACGCTGCTCGGAATGGTCTTCGGCGCGATCGCCGGGATCCGCAAGTTATGGGAGCCTCTCAGCCAGCCGGACCAACAGGAGATCCGCCAGGGAGAATCTCCCCAGTTCGAACGGGACAAAGCGGGTGAGCAATGAGAATCGTGACTACATCGCTGCGGTCCGTCTGCATAAGGAGAACCGATTCACCGAGAACGACATCAAGAGCTTCGTCTCGTTCCGCGCGCGCCAGATATGGACCTTGGACAACGGGAAGAAAGGCCAATGGCCGCGGATCCTGTCCTACATCGTGGAGCCAAGCTGATGACGAAACAGGCCAAGACCAACTGGGAGCGCTTCTTCGACGGCCACGCGCCGGTCTACGATGACAACATCTTCACCAAGAACACCGCGCGCGAGATACCATTCATCGTCAAGGAGCTAGGCCTGCGCCCAGGCCGGAAGATCCTTGATATCGGCTGCGGCACCGGCCGCCACTCCGTGGAGCTTGCCACGCGCGGCTTTGCTGTGACCGGCCTGGACCTATCCTCCGGAATGCTCGCCCAGGCCCGGGCCCGGGCCAAGGCTGCTGGCGTGCAGGTGCGCTGGCTGCGCCGCGACGCGGCCCGCTTCTCCTTTCCCCGCCGCTTCGACGCCGCCATCTGCCTCTGCGAAGGCTCCTTCGGACTCCTCGGCCTCGGCCAAGACCCCATCGCGCAGCCCCTCGCCATACTGCGCAACATAGCGCGCAGCCTCAAGCCCGGGGCCAAGGCGCTCTTCACCGTGCTCAACGGGGCGCGCTTGCTGCGCATGCACAGCGACCAGGACGTGGCCAAAGGCCGCTTCGACCCCCTGACTCTGGTGGAGAGCTCTCGCTTCCCGCCGCGCAAAGGCCTGCCGGCCCTGGCCCTGCGCGAGCGCGGCTTCCTCCCCACGGAACTCGTCTTGCTCTTCCGCATGGCGGACCTGCAGGTCCTCCACATCGGGGGCGGCACGGCCGGCGACTGGGGCAGAAGGACCCTCAAGCTCGACGAGTTCGAGATCATGGTCCTGGCCCGAAAGAGCCCGGCGGCCTAAGGCTTGACCGTCTCGGCCGGGATCGGCACGGCCGGGACGCCGTCGCGTCTCAGGCTATGGCCGGTCCCGTGCTTTCCAGCCTGGGGCGCAGGTGCAGAGCTTTGAGCACCCGGAACATGCTGTTCCACTCCGGATTGCCGCGCTTGGAGAGCATGCGATGGAGGCTTTCGCGCTTGAGGTCTGCCTCTTTGGCCACATGCGTCATGCCGTAGGCCCTCGCAACGGCGGCAAGCGCGATGAGCAGCAATTCCGGTTCGTTCTCGTCGAAGGCGACTTGGATGGCCGAATTGAGATATGCAGCGGCCAGCTTGGGATCGGCCCGGAACTCCCGAAGTTGCTCCTTCTCGTGGGAAACGCCGGGGGCCCTCTTCTTCATCTTCTCCTCCAGTAATCCTCAGAGAACTCCTGCGCCAGCCGAATGTCGCCCTGTTGAGAACTCTTGTCTCCCCCGCAGAGCAGCACGACCACTGTGCCTCCGTCCTGAAGGTAGTAGACTCTGTAGCCCGGACCGAAATCGATCTTCAGTTCGGAGACACCCCGGCCGACCGGTTCCGATCTTCCGAAGTTCCCGTACTTCATCCGATCCACGTATGCCGAGATTCGGCCGGCGGTCCCGCTGTCCAGGGCTCGTATCCAGTCCGAATACGGGACGCATCCTTCGGCCGTCTGATAGCGACGCAGGTCCATTTCCCATCCCCCATAGAGTAACGTATAAGTCACACTCTGTCAAGTGCCGTTACCCCACTATTCATACGAGTGAGAGACCGGATTGTTCCATCCACTTGGGGGTGCGCGGCGGCCTAAGGCTTGACCGTCTCCGCGCCTTCCCGGCCCAGGCGCTCGAGCGAGCGCTTGCGGCGGATCGCCTTGAACTCCTTGCCGTAGCGCTCTTCCAGGCCCTTCATGTCCCCGCTCACCTCGGACGCGGCCCGGCCCCCCAGCTGGGGCGCGTAGAGCTTATCCTGGGCCCGGCCCACGCGGCCCTCGCCGCCCGCCAGGTCCCCGCCCGCGATGGCCTTGTGCGCCAGCTGCAGGTCCACCGCCGCGGTCCCCGAATAGGCGGCCGTGGTCCCGGACCGCAGGCTTTGCTCCCCGCTCCGGTTCAGCAGGGATGACAACGGATTCTCGAACAGGCCGGCCATGAGGATCGTGCCGAAGATAACGATGACCGCCGCCGCGAGGACCTGATCCGCGAGCGGGGTGCGGGAGCGGGACACCGCTTACGGTCCGGCCTTGGCCGGCTCGGCCGGGGCCGCGGCCGGCGAGGGAGCCGTCTCCGCTTTCTGCGCCTCCCAGGCCTCCTTCACCTTGGCCTTGGCCTCCTTCACCTCGCCCAGGAACGGGCTCTTCGGGTGCGCCTTCTCGAAAGCCTCCAGCGCGGCCAAGGACTCCTCGTACTTGCCCGAGACAGCCAGGTCCGCCGCCTTCTCGAACTCGCGCGCCTCGGACTTGCGCACCTTGACCTTCTTCTCCTTGGCCGGGTCCTTCATGGCCGGCCGGTCCAGGTCCGACCTGGGGCTGCGCTGGTCGTCGCCGCGGACCGCGGCCACGATCGCCACGCCCCGCTTCTGGTAATGCCCCTCCACCGACGACTCGGCCAGCCCCTGCTTCAAGTTCTTGAAGTAGGTCTTCAGGGAGTCCCAACGGCTCCCCGCCGCGTGCGCGCTTGCGGCCAGCATGCAGACCAGCGCCAGATATCTCATCTCTCCCCCCAGTTCACTTCAGTCCGCCCAGCAAGGTCTCCACGGCCGGCTTCAACGAGCCGTCCAGGGCCAGGGCCTTGTCCGCCCAAGCCCGCGCCTTGGCCTTGTCCTTGAGCCGCACCCCGGTCTTGACCAGGTTCAGCCACAGGTCCGGGTCCGCGGCGTCCGCCTCCGTCGCCTTCAGGTACAGGGCCTCGGCCTTGGCCAGGTCCCCCGCCTCGTAGGACAGGCCCGCCTGGTTGTTCAAGGCCGCGGGGTTCTTCGGGTCCAGGGCCAAAGCCTTCCCGTACTCCGCCGCTGCCGCGGCCGGGTCGCCCTTCTGGTACTCCAGCAGGCCCAGCTGCACGCGCAGGTCCGCGTCCTGCGGCGCGGCCGCCGCCTGCTCCGCGTAGAGCTTTTTAAGGAAGGCGTAGCGCTCGGCGGCCAAGGTCTCGGCGTCTCCGGTGAAGCGCTTGGCGCGCGCCTCGGCCTTGGGCGCCTCGGTGACCGCGGCCGTCTCCGGCAAGGTGGCCGGCTCGAAGCTCTCCCAGGCCTCGCGCGGGTCCAGCACGCGCACCCGGCCCTTCTCGAACTCCGTCTTGTACGCGTAGAGCGCCTTGCGGTAGGCCTCCGCGAAGGAGCTGCCCAGCAAGGTCGCCTCCAGCGGGATCCAGTAGCTGCCCTCGAAGCTCACCATCTCGGAGGCGGGCAGCCCGGCCTCGGCCGGGTCGTCCGTCTCCGTGTCGAACATCAGGGCCATGTGCCCCGGATAGTCCAGGATGGCGGCGCGCACGTTGGCGCCGTAGAGCAAGGAGACGAGCAAGGTGGACAGGTCGTCGCACTGCCCGCTCTTGCGCTTCAAGGTCTCGCGCGGGAACTGGGCGTAGTCCACCGGGAAGTTCGCGTCCTCGCGCACCGACTCGTAGGGGTTGTTCGGGTTGCTCTGGAAGCGAACCCCCGCCTCGGAGAGCGCCTCCCAGAGGTGCATGGCGGTGACCAGGTTCGGGTTCAAGGCCCCGGCCGCCGCGCAGCGCGGCCGGTCGCGCAGGGCCTCCACCCCGAAGTCGCGCACCGGCGGGTCCTTCGGGGTCAGGAAGTTGGCGATGCGCCGCGGGTCCTCCCAGGTGATGGCGTTGCGCGAGTAGACGCGCAGGGGCTTGGTCAAGGACACCGACTCCTGCTTGCCGTTCTCGAAGTAGGTCAGCGTCAGCTCGGCCTGCACCGGCGTATCCTCGCTCACCTCCAGGACCTTGTTGTTCAAGGTGGCGATGAGCGGGATCTCCACCGACTCCTGCGGCTCCAGCCTCTTGATCTCCGTGTCGTAGCCGAAATCCATGAACTCCTTGAGCCGGAAGCTCAGCTTCAGGCTCTGGAACGGCACGCTCACGGTGTTGGTCACCCTCGCCTTGCCCACCGGATTCTTCAGGTACCACTTGTAGTTGGCGGAGAAGATGTTGCCGATGGCCGCGGTGGAGATCTCCACCGGGGCCTTGTTGGAGGCCGGAGGCACGTGGACCGGGAAAGGCCGGGAGAGCGGCCCCAGGTCCTTGGTCTTGGCCGCGGTCGCCACCACGTACCAGGAGACGGCGTCCGGGGCCGCGCCGGAGTCCTGGAACCTGGGCTTGTCCGTCGTCCCCAGCTCGACGAAAGGCCCGGCCGGGTCCGTGGCGCGGCTGACCACGTAGCCCGCGGCCCAGGAGTCGGCCGAGGCCTGCCAGGACAGGCTCGCCACGCCCTCCTTGGTCGAGCTCGTGATGGCCACCGGGGCCGCCAGGTGCGGGTGCAGGTCGTAGGTCACGATGCGGGCCTTGCCGTAGTCCGCCACCAGAAGGCGCTCGCCCTGGATGGCCAGGGAGGTCGGGCCCTTGAGCTCGCGCTCCTCCGGGCCGGGCGCGAAGAAGTCCGTCAGCCAGCGGCCGTCCTTGGTGTAGACCGAGACCCGGGAGAGCTCGTCGTCGAGCACGTAGAGGTAGTTGCGGCCGTCGAAGGCCAGGGCCGAGGGCGACTGGAACTGCCCCGGGCCCTCGCCCTCCTCGCCCCAAGCCGCGATGAAGGCCCCGGACGGCTCGACCTTGAAGACCTTCTTCAAGGCCCGGTCCGTGAAGTAGAGGAAGCGCCCCTGGTCCCAGGCCAGGGCCGTGGGCTCGACCAGGTTGTACGGCCCCACCTGCGGGCCGAAGCCGAACAGGAAGGCGCCGTCCGGGCTGAAGGCGTCGATGCGCCGGTTGCCCGCGTCCGCCACGTAGACCGTGCCCGTCTCGTTGATCGCCACGCCGCGCGGGTCCTTGACCCGGCCCTCCTTGCTCTTGCTGTCGAACAG
>JAQUNT010000013.1 GCA_028717525.1 Elusimicrobiota bacterium | reverse complement strand
GCCCTCCTCGTCCTTCTTGCCCTTCGTCGACGCCAGCTCCGGCTCAGCCGCGGCGACCTCGCCCTCGACCGGCACGGCCGTGGCCGGCGTCTCCTCCACCACCACCTTGATGGTGGTCACGGAGACCACGCGGTGCTCGGGCGGGTCGATCACTTCGACCCCGGCCGGGACCGTCAGGTCCTTGATCTCCACGTGCATGCCGATCTCGAGCTTGGAAATGTCCACGGTGAGGAAGTGCGGGATGTCCTTGGGCAGGGCCCGCACGGCGATCTCGCGCAGCTGGTGCTGCAGGATGCCGCCCGAGGTCTTGACGCCGGGCGCCTCGCCCGTCACGTGGATGGGGACCTTGGCCTCGATCTTCTCGGACATCGAGATCCTCTGGAAATCTGCGTGCACCAGCCGGTCGGACACGGGATGGCGCTGGAGGTCCTTCACGATCACGGTCTCCACGCCCTGGCCCGTCTCCAGATGCAGGATGGCGTTGGCCCCGCCGCGCTTGCGCGCGGCCTGGAGCTCCTTCTCGGAGACCGACACCTGGACTGAGGCCTTGTCGCCTCCGTAGATGATCCCCGGCAGGCGCTTGTCCGCGCGCAGGCTCGAGAGTTCCTTCTTGCTGCCCTTGCCGTCCCTGACCGCCACCGACAGTTTTATCTCTTCCATGATCTCCTCACAGTGTTGTCAAACAAAAAGCTCGCTGATCGACAGCCCCCTGTTGTTGCGCAGGATGGCCTCGCCCAACAGCGGCGCGACCGACAGGATCCTGATCTTCTCCCCCTCCAAGTGGTGGATAGGGATGGAATCGGTCAGGACCATCTCCTCGAACGCGGAACGCTCCACGAGGTCCGCGGCCGCCCCGGAAAGGACTCCGTGCACGACGGCCGCGTAGATCTTCCGGGCTCCGCACTCGCGCAGCTTCTCCGCCACCTTGACCAAGGTCCCGCCGGTGTCCACCATGTCGTCGAGGACCAGGCAGTTGTGGTCCTTGACCTCGCCGATGACGTGGTAGACCGAGGCCTCGTTGGGGTGCGGCCGCCGCTTGTCCACGATGGCCAGCCTGGCTTCCAGGCGCTTGGCCATGGCCCGCGCCCGCTCCACCCCGCCCACGTCGGGCGAGACCACGACCAGGTCCTTAAGGCACTTCTTGCGGAAGTAGTCCAGGATCACGGGCGCGGCGATGAGGTGGTCCACCGGGATGTCGAAGAAGCCCTGGATCTGGGCCGCATGCAGGTCCATGGTGATGACCCGGTTGGCGCCGGCCGTGGTGATGAGGTTGGCCACCAGCTTGGCCGATATGGGCACGCGGGGGGCGCTCTTGCGGTCGGCCCGGGCGTAGCCGAAGTAGGGGATGACCGCGGTGATGCGGCCGGCCGAGGCCCGGCGCATGGCGTCGATCATGATCAGGAGCTCCATGAGGTGCTCGCTGACCGGCCGGCAGGTGGGCTGCACCACGTAGCAGTCGGCGCCGCGCACGTTCTCGTCGATCTGGACGTTGATCTCCGCGTCGGCGAACCGCCCCACGCGGGCCTTGCCCAGCTCCAGGCCCAGGTAGGAGCAGATGTCCTTGGCCAGGCGAAGGTTGGCGTTGCCCGAGAAGACCTTCAGGCGACGGGTGCCGCCGGCGCCCTCCGCGTGCGGGTCCGGCTCGGCGAGTTTCGCAGTCATCGGCGTCTCCAGGATCGTGCTCGTCATATCTTATTGACCTGCCGCTCCCGAGCGATGGCCAGGGCCCCGTCGGGAACGTCCTCCGTGATGGTGGAGCCGGCGCCGACCTTGGCGCCCCGCCCGATCTTGACCGGCGCCACCAGGTTGACGTTGGAGCCGATGAAGGCCTTGGCTCCGATCACCGTCTTGTGCTTGGTCTTGCCGTCGTAGTTGCAGGTGATGGTCCCCGCGCCGACATTGACGTCCTCCGCGATCTCGCTGTCTCCGATGTAGCTCAGGTGCGGGACCTTGGAGCCGAAGCCCACTCGCGAGTTCTTGACCTCCGAGAAATTGCCCACCTTGGCCCGGGGCCCGAGCACCGAATCGGGCCGGATGTTGGAGAACGGGCCGATGGTGCACTTCTCCAGGACCCGGCAGTTGACCAGGTGCGAGAGGCGGACCTCGCACTCGTTGCCGATCTGGGCGCTGTCCAGGTAGCAGAAGGGGCCGATGCGGCACTGCTTGCCGACCTTGGTCTTGCCGCGCAGGATGGTGAAGGGCTCGATGAGCGAGTCCTGGCCCACCTCCACGTCCGCGTCCACATGCGTGGAGGCGGGGTCCAAGATCGTCACCCCGGAGAGCATGAGGCGGTCGAGCATGCGCCGGTTGATGACCCGCTCGGAGGTCGCCAGCTGCACCCGGGAGTTGACGCCCAGGATCTCCTCGGGGTTGCCGCTGAGATAGGCGTTGATCTTGCCGCCCTTGGCGCGCACCAGCTCCATGATGTCGGTGAGGAACTGCTCCCGCTTGGGGCCCTTGGGCCCCAGCTCCTTGAGCCCCTGGGTCAGGGGCTCGACCTCGAAGCAGTAAGCCCCGGAGTTGACCTCGTTGATGGCCAGCTCCTTGGGCGTGGCGACCGCGTCCTCCACGATCCGGAGCACCTCGCCCATGGGGCTGCGGACGATGCGGCCGTAGCCCTTGGGGTTGGCCAGCTTGGCCGTCAGGAGCGTAGCCTGCCCCTTCTGCTCCTCGTGGCTCATGGTCAGGCTGTAGATGCTCTCGTAGGTCAGCAGGGGCGTGTCGCCGCAGAGCACGACCGCGGTCTTGAACCTCTTGAGGAACGGCACGGACTCCAGGACGGCGTTGCCGGAGCCCAGCATCTCCTTCTGGACGATGAACTGGATGGGGCGGGAGATGCCGCACTCCTTGACCAGCTCCGACACCGTCGCCCGGACCTTCTCCGCCTCGTGGCCGACCACGATGCCGATGGCCGCGGGCTTGAGCGCGTTGGCCAGGCGCAGGGTGTAGAAGATCATGGGCTTGCCGCCCACGCCGTGCAGGACCTTGGGCAGCGAGGATTCCATGCGCGTGCCCTGGCCCGCGGCCAGGATCAGCACCCCCAGAGACTTGCCGCCCTTGCGCTGTCCATTGCTGGACGGGGAACTCTTCACGATGGTCATTCGAGGCCCCTTGAAAGTAGATTGTCGCCTAAGCCGGCGGCCCGGCAAATTTCCCAGGCCTGGGCTCGAACCAGGAATAGCGGATTCAAAGTCCGCTGTGTTACCGTTACACCACCTGGGAGACGGAAAATCGGGGTCACGGCTCTTCTGAAGCGGCCGGGACGGCCTGCGCGCCGGAAGATCTCTTGAGCTCCTCCCTGTAGGAGGCCAAGACCCGATCCTCGAGCCGCTTGCGGAAATCCATGTTGATGGGATGGGCGACGTCCTTGTAGGTGCCGTCGGGCATCTTGCGCGAAGGCATGCAGAGGATCAGGCCCTTGTTGCCCTCGATGATCTTCATGCTGCGCACCACGAAGCAGTTGTCGAAGGTGACCGTGGCGAAAGCCTTCAACTTGTCTTCATTGCGGAGATGGACGCGGATTTCCGTTATTTCCAATGTTGTCAACCGGCGCAGCTGGTCAGGAAACCCTTCCAGGAATAGCCCCGCAACCGCTCCAGGGCGGCTTGCCCTTCCGAATGCGAAGCGACGAACCCGAAAACCGACGAACCCGAACCCGACATGCGCGCCCCTCTGACGCCCAGCCGCAGGAGCACCCGCCGTGCAGCCTCGACCTGCTCCAAGACGGGGAGCTCCGCGCTTTCCAATCGATTGAACAGCAGGCCCTCCCATTCCTCGACGGGACGGCCGCGCTGCAGACTGCGTATCAGTCTATCAAGCTGGGAAAGCCGTGTCAACACGACGGAGCGGGACGGTAGCGGAAGCGGAAGGGCCCTGTAGGCCTCTACCGTAGACACGTGCAGGCCGGGGTAGACCAGGACCATATAGGGGAGGGACTTGGAGATGCGCACCGGCTTGAGCCGGTCTCCGATGCCGGTGCCCAGGCAGAAGGGCGCCGGATGCAGGAAGAAGGGCACGTCCGCCCCCAAGGCCGCGGCCAGGCGGGCCAGCCGGGCCTTCCTGCCGGCGTCGAGCCGCACGGAGAAGATCTTGGCCAGGCCCAGGAGGGTGCCGGCCGCGTCGGAAGAGCCGCCCCCCAGCCCCGCGCCCATGGGGATGCGCTTGACCAGGCGCAGGCGGGCGCCGCCGTCGACCCGAAAGGCCTTGATGAAGGCCTGCGCCGCGCGGCAGACCAGGTTATCCGGGCCGGCGGAGAGCGGCGCGTCGGAGTCGATCTCCAGGGCCACGCCGCGCGGCGCCGCCTCCAGCTCCAGCACGTCGTAGAGGTTGATCTTGGCGAAGAGGGTGGCCAGGCGATGGTAGCCGTCCGGCCGGCGGCCCGTGACCTCCAGGAAGAGGTTGACCTTGGCCGGGCACTGGACCCTGATCATCTCGCCCGAGCCCCGCGGTCCGGCAGGAATTCGACCTTGGGCCGGTCCAGCTTGATGGTCAGGGTGTAGCCGCGGCCCGCCACGGAGACGGTCCTCGGCACCAGGCGGCCGGCGACCTTGACGTAATCGTCGAAGGTCACCGCCGGTCCGGCGGGAGCGGTCACGGCCGCCAGACGCACGCCCTGCGCGTCGAGGTCCAGGCGGCGGTCCGCGGCCTTCAGCCAGCCCCGGCGGAACCAGCGCTTCTCGTAGCGCGCCGGCCTCAAGGCGAAGAGCTCTCCGGAGAGGAACTCGCGCAGGCAGGCGAAGACCTGGTCGACGGCCTGCCGGACCAGGCCGGAGTCGACGCCTTCTGAGCGGATGGAGTCCATGGAGAAACCCTCGGGCCCCAGGCGGACCCGGAAGAGCGGGGTGAACAGGGGCCCCAGCAGGTCCAAGGAGAGCTCTCCCGGACCCCGGAAGGTGAGCAGGCCGTCGTAGGCGAAGCGGCGGCCCAGGACCACGGCCTCCACCCGGCAGACGGCGCTGAGCCGGGCCTCGCGGCCGTGCACGGCCGCGAGGTCTTCGAGGTAGAGTTCCCCGAGGTCCTCCGGTGAAAAGCGCCGCTGCAACGCGGCCGCCTTGCGGGCGGCGGCCAAAGGGCCCTCGGCCAGGGCCGCGGCACGCTTCCACGCCAGCCACGCCGAATCCAAGGAGCCGGCCGCGAAACAGGCATCCCCCAGGTGGTCCCAGACCGTGGCGTCCTCCGAGCCGCGCGCCGCGGCCGAGCGAAGCTCGGAGACGGCTTCCGTGGAGCGCCCCTGCTTGTAGAGGACCCAGCCCAGGGAATCAAGGTAGGCGGCGTTGGTCGGGGCCAGGCGCACGGCTTCGCGGATGAGCCCCTCGGCCTCCGCGAGCTTGAGCCCGCGGTCGGCCAAAGAGTAGCCCAGGTAGTTGAGGGCGGCGGCGTCGTCGGGCTTGTCCGCCAGCAGCCGCCGGAACTCCTTCTCCGCCTCACCCACGCGGTTGAGCCTTTCCAGGATGGTGCCCAGCTGGAAGCGGGCCTCGCGCCAGGCGGGCTTGAGCTCCAGGACCTGGCGCAGCAGGGCCGCGGCCTTGCCGCTCTCCTTGAGGTCGTCGTAGCCCAGGGCCAGGAAGTAGGCGATCTGGTCGTTGCCGGGCCACCGCTCGTGGGCGGCCTTCAATATGCGCACCGCATCGCTCAGAAGGCCGGCCTGCGTCGCGTAGTAGCTCAGGCGCAGGTTGAGGCTCGGGTCCTCGCCGAGAGCCGCGCTGGTCTTGAGGGTGTCCACGGCGCGCGCCCAGTCCCCGGCCTTCTCCGCGTCGACGGCCAGCCACTGGCACGCGAAGGGGTCCGAGGGCTGCAGGCGGCGGGCGGCCTCGAAGCGGGAGCGCGCGCCCGCGATGTCTCCCCCCGCGGCCAGGAGCTCGCCGACATGGTCGATGAGCGGGATATTGGTCGGGTCGAGCCCGAGGATCTGCTGATACTCCGCCAAGGCGGCCTCGGTGGAGGCGGACGCCTCGTAGGCCTGGGCCAAAGCGTAGTGCAGGGGCAGGGACTCGGGCTCCAGGGCCAGCCCGGCCTGGAGCTGGCTGATGCAGGCGGAGAGACGGCCCGCGTCGAACTCCAGCTTGGCGAGCTGGTAGTGGGCCTCGCTGGCCTCGTCGGGGTTCTCCGCGACGTAGCGCTCGAGGAGCTTGCGCGCCTGGTCCGGGGATTTCTGGGCCAGGAGGCTGCCCAGCGCGAGGATGGTCTCGGAGGAATGCGGGGCGAGCTTGAGGGCGGCCTCGAAAGCCGCCTGGGCCTCGGCCAGGTCGTCGCGCGCCCAGAGCACGCGGCCCATGATGAAGCGGGACTGCGCGGTGCCGGAGCTGACGTCGAGCAGGCGTTGGGCAAATGACAGGGCCTTGTCCGTGTCCCCCATCTCCAGCGCGAGCTCGGCAGCCTCGCCGCAGATGTAGGCGGAGCCGGGGTCGGCGGCGAGGGCGGCCTCGAAGGCCTTGAGCGCGCCGGGGTAGTCGCCCTGATGCTCGAGCAGCGACCCCCGCAGGAACAACTTCTGTGCCTCCGCCTGCGCCCCGGCCGCGGACGCGGCCGGGGTCGGTCGGACGCAAGCCAGGACGAAAAGGGCGACGGCGCAGAACCGCTTCAAGGCAGGAGGAGGTCCATGAGGATGGCGTCCGCGCCGTCATTATAGAACTTCGGGCGGCGGCCAACAACCTGGAAGCCGGTCCGCAGGTAAAGGCGCAGGGCGGCCGCGTTGGCGGCGCTGACCTCGAGGGTGACCCGGGAGCAGCCCCAGGAGCGCGCGGCCGCCGCGGCGCAGTCGAGCAGGGCCCGGCCGAGTCCCCGGCCCTGGTCCTGGGGCCGGACCGCGAGGTCCACGAGCTGGGCCTCGGGGGACACCCGGCGCAGCACGAGATAGCCCCGGATCGGCTCGGCGCCCACGACCGCGAAAAGCCCGCGGCCGCAGGCGATCTCCTCCCCGTACTGCGCCCGGCTCCACCGGGCGCTGAAGGCGGAGCTCTGCGCGACGGCGCAGACCGCGTCGAGGTCAGCCGGCAGCGCCGGCCGAGGGCTTGAGTTCATAGGAAGCCGGCTTGAGGTAGAGGGGCGCGAAGCGCGGGCGCCGCCGGCGCCGCATCAGACGGACGGCGCAGGGCAGAAGGTCCTCGGCCCGGACCAGGGCTGCGGCGAGGACGGCCCCGCGGGCGGACAGCTCGACTTTGGCCCGATCCCAGTCCTTGGCGCCGGCCCAGACCGGAGCGGCGGCCGGCCTGGCTTCGCCGTCGGCGCCGCGCCGGAACAGCTGGTAGAAGGTCTCGTCGCGCCAGCCCGGAAGCACGGCGCAGACGAGCCGGCCGGGCGTCTTGGCCGCGAGAGCCTCGAAGCGCGATACCGCGAGGGCGGGTACGCCCAGGCGCCGGGCCAGGACCGCGGCGAAAGCCATGCCGATGCGGATGCCGGTGAAGCGCCCGGGGCCGCTGGCCACGGCCACGGCGTCGAGGTCCGCCCAAGCCGCCCCGGCCCGGGCCAGGAGCCGGCGCGCCTGGGGCAGCAGGGTCTCGTCGTTGGGGGCGGCCAGCTCGCGGGCGAACGAGAAGACCCGGCCCGGGCCTTGGAACGCGAGGCTGAGCTCGGCGCCGGTGGTGTCTATGGCGAAGATCTTCAATTGAGCCCCAGTCGCCGGACGATCCGGCGGGAACGGGGCCCCCTGCCCACGAAGCGCAGGCGGCGTCCGCCGCGCAGGTGCGCCAGCCGGACCTCGAGGCGGTCCTCGGGATAATAGGCCTCGCCGGCGCGCGGCCATTCCACCACGCAGATGCCGCGGGGGTCGGAGGTGAACTCCTCGAGGCCGATGTCGCGGGTCTGGTCCGGGCTCACCCGGTAGAGGTCCACGTGGTAGATGAGCCAGCGGGAGCCGCGGTAGACGCGGGCCAAGGCGAAGGTCGGGCTGGCCACGCGGTTGCGCGAGCCGGCGCCCTGGGCCAAGCCCCGGGTCAGGGTCGTCTTGCCGCTGCCCAGCTCGCCGTCGAGACAGACCACGTCGTAGCCGCGCAGGAGCCGGCCCAGGCGGCGGCCGAGGGTCAGGGTCTGGGCTTCGCTCCGGGTCGTCACGACCATGCGGTCATTATGCCAAATTTGCCTTTATCGCCGTCCTTCTTAAGGCTATAATGCAGTCCGCGGGGCGCCGCCAGCCCCCGGACCGAAGGAGGATCCTAATGAAGAAGACTCATCTCGTCGGGCTCGTGGCGCTGGCCGCCTTGATGGCCGGCGCGTTCGCCTTCGCCGAAGACCAGGCCAAGCCGGCCGCCGCCCCGCAGGACCAGGCCGCCGCCCCGCAGAAGCCCGCCAAGGGCAAGAAGATGTGCGCGGACTGCGAGTCCTTCCACAAGCAGATGAAGGCGGATCAGGAGACCTTCCAGGCTTCCCTCAAGGACAAGACCCCGGCCGAGCGCAAGGCCGCCAAGGCGGAGTTCAAGAAGCAGCAGGCCGACAAGAAGGCCGAGTTCAAGAAAAACCACAAGTGCGTGTGCAAGGGCGGCGCCCCGGCCGCGAAGGAGAAGACCAAGGAGCCGGCCAAGCCGGCCAAGTAGCCGGACTTCGTGCGCCGTTCCGTCTGCGCCGCCGCCCTGATCTGCCTGCCCGCGCTGGCCAGGCGGGCCTAACGGCAGAGCAGCGCCAACACGGTCGGCGAGGTCCCGGGCTCCCACCGGTGGGGGGCGGGCTTCAACATCAGCGCCAGCCGGAACGGCTGCTTCTCCTACACGGTCCGGGGCCGGACCTTCTTCTTCGACCTCAGCCTCTACGACCTCGAGCCTCCGCCCGGAGCGGGCGGCTCCGACTACTGAGCCCCGGCGCCGGCGGCCCTCAGAACCGGCATCGGGGATTCCACTAGGGCCCTTCGGGCTTTCCACTAGACGGTTTCCAGGGCCTCCCCGATGGCGGCCAGGCGGGGCCCAGACCATACTATCACCGCATTGCGCGGCGGCTGTCCCCAGGAGGCAGCGATGGAGCAGGACAAGGGGCTCAAGCAGATGGAAAGCACGATGTCCTTGTTGGGAGACCATGTCAGCGTGCTGGTCAGCAAGCTGGAGTCCCTGCTGGGCCGCGCCCACCGCATCAGGCGCGCTTTGACGGACAACCCCAAAGCCCAGACCCCGGACACCATGTTCGGCTACGACCTGCAGAATTTCCGGCGCGACGTGCGCGCCTTGGCCGTCGAGCTCGGGGGAATCTCCACCGTTCTGGGGAACATCGAGCGCGGCGCCCACGGTTCCGATTCGGACCTGATCCGGGCCCAGTCCGTGCTGCGGCTGGCCGCCCGGCTGCAGAGGTCCGCCAGCACCCTCCAAGACCACTCCCTGGTGGCGCATGAGACGATCCGCTCGGCCGAGCACAAGGTGGAGGCCTGGTACCTGGTGCAGGAGGTCGAAGCGTTGGTCTCGCTGACCCAGCCCTTGGCCGGCGTCGCCAACAAGATCGTCATAGCGGTCAGCGCCGCCCCGAAAGCGGCCCCGGCCGCCGCGCTCAGGCCCCGGACGCCCGTGCCCATGCGCTTCGTACCCATGCGGCCCCTGGTCTGGACCGAAGCGGAGCCCGCCGAAGGATGAACCCAGAAGTCCTGGCCACGAACGTGAAAAAAGGCCGCGCCACCTCTTTTGAAGCGGTCAACGCGACCCTCAAGGAGATCTTCGTCGGCGTCTTCGCCGCGCCCGCCGACCTGGACGAAATCCGGGAACGCCACCGCCTGCTGCCGCCCAGATCCATCCGCCATTGGAGGCCGGACCACGAGATCTCCTACAGGGTCCTGGCCGAGGACCTGAGCGGCGAAGACGCGCTGGCTTTCCTGAAGTGCTACGTTCCGACGGTCCGGGATCGGGTCTGGGCCGTGTTCACGGAGTGAGCCGGGCTCCTAGAGGAGCTCTTGGAAGGCCCCGGGCAGGTGCGCGATGACGTCCTGGGCGGTCATGGCATAGCCGGTCTTCTCGGCCTCGGCCAGCTCCCCGGCCCGGCCGTGCAGCCAGGCCCCCAGGGCCGCGGCCCAGAACGCCAAGTCCCCGCGCCCCCGCCCCGAGGCCAGCATCTGGGCCCAGAGCCCGGCGACGAGCCCGGTGAGCACGTCCCCGGTGCCGCCCTTGGCCAGGCCCGGGCAGCCGGTCGGATTCACCGCCGTGCGCGAGCCGCTCGAGACCAAGGTCCCGCGCCCCTTGAGGAGCGCCACCCCGTTCCAGTCCCGGGCCAGCCTCTCCGCGCTCGCCATCCGGTCCTCCCTGACGCGCCTGATGTCGCAGCCCAGACAGCGCGCCATCTCCCCGGGGTGAGGCGTGAAGATGCAGGGGAGCTTGCGCGCCTTCATCAGCTGGCGCACGCCCGCGGCCTCCTGCGCGGCCAGTATGTTCAAGGCGTCGGCATCGACCACCGCCGGCAGGGGCAGGGCGCTCAAGGCCAGGAGCACGAACTTGGCCGTGTCCGGGCTCCGGGAAAGCCCCGGGCCGATGGCCAAGGCCGAATACCCGGCCTCCCGGTGCGTGGCGCGCAGGCGCGAGACGCCCTCCGGCCGCAGGCAGCCGGCCGCGTTCTCCGGCAGGCCCAAGGACAGCGCTTCGGGAGCCGCCTGGGCCAGGACGGCCTGGATGCCGGCCGGCGCCGCGGCCGTCACCAGGCCGGCGCCCGAACGCAAGGCGGCGCGCGCGGCCAGTACCGCCGCTCCGGCCATATTGCGCGAGCCGGCCACCACCAGCACGTGGCCGAAGACCCCCTTATGGTCCGCGGGCTCCCGCCGGACCAGGGCCTCGCGCAGCTCCGTCTTGGAGAGGGCCTTCATGCCTAGTCCTCCTGGAGCGCCACGGCCACGGCGTAGTCCTCGCCGTGCGACAAAGAGAGCTTCAGCCTGGCCGCGCGTCTGCCCTGGATGAGCACGCTGGGCTTGCCGCGGCTGCCGCGCTCGACCGAGATGTCCTTCAGCGCGAGGCGCTCCCGGCCCAGGGCCTTCCAGACCGCCTCCTTGGCCGCGAAGCGCACGGCGTAGTGCGGCCAGGGGTCCTTGTGGCCGCGGCAATAGGCGATCTCGTCCTTGGTGAAAACCCGGGCCAGGAAGCCCGGCGTGCGCTGGATCACCCGCCGGATGCGCCGCACCTCCACGATATCGAGCCCGATCTCCATAGGCAGGCTAAGGCTGGCCCACGAAGCGCAGCCTCACCCCGTCCGGCCCCGCCCCTTCGACCACCGCGAGCACCTTGGCGCAGCGGCCCTTGGACCCGGTGACCGGGACGGCGGCGTCGTTGGACCAGACCAGCGGCTGGGAAGGGCGGCCCTCCAGGAACGCGACCCCCGCGCCCGGGTGGTCCACGCACCAGGCCACGGGCTCGCCGGCATGCGCCTTGGGGTCGGCGGCCACGGCCTCGTAGGAGAGGGCGAGCCGCCGCGCCAGGGCCAGCTGGGGCGCCATGGCCCGGCGCTCCGCGCGCCGGGAGCGCGCCAGGTCGAAGCGGCCGGCCAGCCAGACGCCGGCGGGCTCCCAGGGCAGCAGGGCGACCAGGATGCCCACCAGCACCCCCAGCGCGAAGGGCCGCGTCCCCGCGTGCTGAGGGCGGGAGAAATGCGACCAGGACGGCAGGTTACTCGACGGTGACACTCTTGGCCAGGTTCCTCGGCTGGTCCACGTCGCAGCCGCGCAGATCCGCGATGTGATAGGCGAAGAGCTGCAAGGGCACGACGTTGACGATGGGCGAGAGCTGCTCCGGCACCGGCGGCAGCCGGATCTGGAAGTCGGCCCCGGGCAGGGGCGGGGCGCCCTCGGTGACCAGAGCGATGACCTGGGCGCCCCGGGCCTTGGCCTCCTGGCAGTTGGAAGCCATCTTGTCGTAGGTGCGCCCGCGCGTGGCGATGGCCACGATGGAGACGTCCTCGTCGATGATGGCGATAGGGCCGTGCTTCATCTCCCCGGCCGCGTAGCCCTCGGCGTGGACGTAGGAGATCTCCTTGAGCTTCAAGGCCCCCTCCAGGGCGATGGGATAGTTGAGGCCGCGGCCGATGAAGAGGAAATGCCCCTTCTTGTGGAACTTGCCGGCGATGTCCAGGATCTGCGGGTCGAGCTTGAGCACGGCGCGGATGTCGCCGGGCAGGCGCACGAGCTCGTCGACGAGCTGCCGCGCGTCCGGCTCGGAGAGCGCGCCCCGCGCCAGGGCCGCGTGCATGGTGAAGACGGCCAGGGCGCACATCTGGCCGACGAAAGCCTTGGTCGAGGCGACCCCCAGCTCCGGGCCGCAGTGCGTGTAGAGGTTGTGGTCGGAGGCGCGCGGGATGGCCGCGCCGACCGTGTTGCAGATGGAGAGGACCTTGGCTCCCTTCTCCTTGGCCATGCGCACCGCCGCGAGTGTGTCCGCGGTCTCTCCGGACTGGCTGACGGCGATGACCAGGTCCGACGGGCCCAGAGTACTCTGGCGGTAGCGGAACTCCGAGGCCGTCTCCGCGTGGACCGGCACCCCGGCGGCCTCCTCGAGCCAGTACTTCCCGACCAGGGCCGCGTGGTAGGCCGTGCCGCAGGCGATGAGGTGGAGCTGGCGCACGCCCTTGAGAAACGCGGCCGGCAGGCCCGCCTCGCGCTGCAGCACGCCGTCGCGCAGGGGGAAGAAGCGGCCGCGCAGGGTGTCCTCGCAGGCGGTGGGCTGCTCGTGGATCTCCTTGAGCATGAAGTGGCGATAGCCGCCCTTCTCCGCCATGGTCCGGTCCCATTGGATGGCGACCGGGGCCTTCTCCAGCCTCTTGCCCGCCAGCGAGAAGAACCGGCAGCCCTCGGCCTTGACCACGGCCATCTCCCCGTCCTCCAGGAAGACCGCCTTGCGGGTGTGGGCCAGGAAGGCGGGCACGTCCGAGGCCAGGAAGTTCTCCCCCTCGCCCAGGCCGATGATGAGCGGCGAGGCGGTCTTGGCGGAGACGATGACGCCCGGGGCCTTGGCCCAGAGCACGGCCAGGGCGTAGGCGCCCTTGACCTCGCCCAGGGCCAGGCGCACGGCCTCGAAGAGGGCGGGCTCGGCGAAGCCCGGGGTCGCGCCCGGCCGGTGCAGCGCCTTGAGCTTCTCTTCGACGAGGTGGGCGACCACCTCGGTGTCCGTCTCCGAGGCGAACTTATGCCCGGCCGCCGCCAGGCGCTCCTTGATCTCGACGTAGTTCTCGATGATCCCGTTGTGGATGACGACCAGCCCGCCGGTGCAGTCGCAGTGCGGATGCGCGTTCTCCTCGGAGGGCTTGCCGTGGGTGGCCCAGCGCGTGTGGCCCAAGGCCGCGCTGCCCGCCAGCGGGGACTTCTTCAGGACCGCTTCGAGGTTGGCCAGCTTGCCCGCGGCGCGGCGGCGGTGCATGGTCCCGCCATCGGCCGCGGCCATCCCGGCAGAGTCGTAGCCGCGGTACTCCAGCCGCTTCAAGCCCTCCAGGATGAAGGGCGTGGCGGGCCTGCGTCCCGCGTAGCCGACGATGCCGCACATGGGCCTAGCTCAGGAGCAGCTTCATCTCCAGAACGGCCGTCTTGAGGCCCACGAACACCGAGCGGGCGATGATCGAGAATCCGATGTTGAGCGCGCCCAGCCTGGGGATGCGCGCGACCGGGCGCACGTTGTGGTAGTCGAGGCCGTGGCCCGCGTGCAGGCCCAGGCCCAGTTCGTCGGCCAGATAGCCCGCCAGTTCCAGGCGCTCCAGCTCGGCCGAGCGCCGGTTCTTGCCCTTGGCCTCGGCGTACGCCGCGGTGCAGAGCTCGACGACGTCGGCGCCCAGGGACTTGGCCGCGCGCACGCTGGCCGCCTCGGGATCGATGAAGAGGCTGACCTCGATGCCGGCCTTCTTGAGCTTGGCGACGGCCTGGCCCACGGCCTGGGACCGGGTCCTGAGGTCGAGCCCGCCCTGGGTGGTCACTTCCCGGGCCCCTTCCGGCACGATGCAGACCGAGTCGGGCCGCGCCCGCAAGGCCAAGGCGACGATCCGGGGCACGGCCGCCATCTCCAGGTGCGTCTCGCCCTTGAGCGCGCAGAGCTTCAAGAGGTCGGCGTCCT
>JAQUNT010000012.1 GCA_028717525.1 Elusimicrobiota bacterium | reverse complement strand
GGGCGGACTCGGGCGAAGGGCGCTGGACCGTGCTCGCCGCGGTGGAACTGGGCATCCCCGCCCCCGCCATCACGCTCTCTCTTTACGAGCGCTTCCGTTCCCGCATGCGCGACTCCTTCCAGAATAAGGTCCTGGCGGCCCTGCGCCAGGAGTTCGGCGGGCACGCCGTCCGGAAGAGCCGATGAGCCCGGAAGGCCTGCGCCACGGCCCGGGCCTCAAGTTCAGCATCCGCGAGGGCCTTTGCATCGAGCACAAGCCGCAGCCCTGCGGCCTGGTGCTCTTCGGCACCTCGGGAGACCTGGCCGCGCGCAAGATCCTGCCGGCCTTGCAGGGCCTTGGCGCCCAGGGGCTTCTGCCCGAGCGCTTCTTCGTGCTGGGGCTGGGCCGCGCGCCGGTCGACGAAGCCGCCCTGCGCCGCCAGGCGCCGGGCGTCAAGGGCCTCTACTATCTGCGCGGCGACTACGGCGCGGCCGCGACCTACCAGGACTTGGGCCGCAGGCTCAAGGAGCTCTCCGCCCGGCACGGCACTTCGGGCAACGTGATTTTCTACCTGGCCCTGCCCCCGGACCTGTTCCATCCCGTTACGCACAAGCTTGGCGCGGCCGGCCTGCTCGACGAGCCCACGCGCGCCTGGACGCGCGTGGTCTTCGAGAAGCCGTTCGGCCGGGACCTGACCAGCGCGCTCTCTTTGGCCGCGGAGATCCGCGACCATCTCAAGGAACGGCAGGTCTATCGGATGGACCACTACCTGGGCAAGGACACGGTCCAGAACGTGCTCATGTTCCGCTTCGCCAACTCGATCTTCGAACCGGTCTGGAAGCGCACCTACATCGACCACGTGCAGATCTCGGTGCTCGAGGCCGAAGGCGTCGGACACCGCGCCGGCTACTACGACCGCTCCGGCGTGCTGCGCGACATGTTCCAGAACCACATGCTTCAGCTCCTGGCCCTGGTGGCCATGGAGCCGCCGTCGAGCTTCGCGGCGGAGCGGGTGCGCGACGAGAAGATCAAGGTGTTCAAGGCCCTCAAGCCTATCGACCCGGCGCAGCCCGGCCGGGGCCTTGTGCTGGGCCAGTACTCGGGCTACCGCAGTGAGCCGGGGGTGGCCGCGGCTTCGGCCGCGCCGACCTACGCGGCCATGCGCGTGGAGATCGAGAACTGGCGCTGGGAAGGGGTGCCGTTCTACCTGCGCTCGGGCAAGCGCCTGGCCGGCCGCGCCGCGGAGATCGCGGTGGTGTTCAAGAAGGTGCCGCACTCGATGTTCCGGGAGCTCTCGCCCGACCACCTGGAGGCCAACACCTTGGTCTTCCGCATCCAGCCGGACGAGGGGGTGTCCCTGACCATCGAGGCCAAGAAGCCCGGCCCCAAGACCTGCATCGGGGCCCTGACCATGGACTTCGATTACGCGGAGGCCTTCGGCGAGCACCCGCCCGAAGCCTACCAGCGCCTCCTGCTCGACGTGATGCTGGGCGACCAGACGCTGTTCCCGCGCGAGGACGCGCTGGAGGAGACCTGGAGCTTCATCCAGCCTTGGCTCGACGCGGACCTGCCCCTGAGCCCCTACGCGCCGGGAAGCTTCGGCCCGGCCGAGGCCGACGCCCTACTGGAAGCGGAGGGCCGGGCCTGGAGGCAGCCGTAGCCGGGCCCGCGGTGGAGTCCCTGGCGGACGCGGCCGCGGTCGCCTCGCGGGCCTGCGAGCTCTGGCGCCGGCAGGCTCGCGCGAGCGTCGCGGCCAGGGGCGTGTTCCGGGCCGCGCTCTCGGGAGGCAGGACGCCGGCCCTGCTGTTCGAGCGCCTGGCTGCCGCGGCCTTGCCCTGGAAGAGCACCGAACTATTCTGGGTGGACGAGCGCTATGTGCCGCACGGCCACGCGGAGAGCAACTTCGCTCTGGCGCGGGAGCTGCTGCTGGGCCGCGTGCCGATCCCGGAGGCCCAGGTGCATCCGATGCCCACGGGCTCGGGAGAGCCGGCGCGGGACGCGGCGGCTTATGAGGCCTTGCTCCGGACGGTCTTTGCGGGCCGGTCCTGGCCGGGCTTCGACCTGTGCCTGCTGGGGCTGGGCGAGGACGGGCATACGGCTTCGCTCTTCCCGGGCGGGCCGGAGTTGGTCGAGAAGCGCCGCTGGGTCTTGGCCACGCGCTCTCCCAAAGGCGTCGCGGACCGGCTGAGCCTCTCCATCCCCGCCTTGGTCCGGTCGGGGCTGTGTCTCTTCCTGGCCTGCGGAACGGAGAAGTCCGCTGCGTTCAAGGCTGCGCTGGGCCGGCCCGCTGGACCGGCTTCGCCGGCGCGGCTGGTCTGGAGCGCAGCGGCCCGCGGGGTGTTCCTGCTCGACAAACAGGCGGCCGGCGGCATCCCGCCCGGTCAGGGCGCCGGCTGGGCCGGCTTCTTGTCGTAGTCCGCCAGCCCTTCCGTGAAGTCCTTGGGCAGGCCCAGCGCCTGGCCTGCGTCCGAGGTCAGGGCCCGGAGCGGGCCGTCTTCCACCAGCAGGTCCGAGGAGGCCTTCAGCAGGTCGCGCGGGGCCTGCTTGAGCGCGTCCTTGACGAAGGCGCGCACCGCCGGGTCGCGCGCGTACTTCCCCGCCAGCTCCCGGAAGTTCCGGGAGCCGGCCGCGCCGCGCAGGAACTTGACCGGGTCGTGGCCGAGCATGTAATCGTCGTTGAGCTTCTTGAGGTCCGGATAGCTCATCCAGTCCCGGCCGTACTGCAGGATGGCCGGATGGCGCTCCGTGTACGCGATGGCCAGGTCCCGGGCCTTGTCCTCGCTGCGGCGCACCGCTTCGGTGAAGGCGGAGGCGGCCGAGCCGGGCGCCGCCGGGGCCGGCGGCGGATCGGCGGGGGCAGCCGCCGGCTTCCCGGGGACCGCGGCCGGGGCCGCGGGCTGGGGGAAGTCTCCGGGCTCGACCAGGTACAGGCCGGACTGAGGCGCGGCCGGCTGCCACGGCCCGGCCGGCGCGGCCTGCCGCTGCGCCACCGAGTCCAGGCCGAACTGTCCGGCCACGGGCTTCTCCTTCTGGGAGAGCTGCCAGACCATCACGCCCACGGCCGAGCCCGCGATGGCCAGACTGGTCAGGACCGCCGCGGCCCGGCCGCCGAATCGGGTCGGCTCGTGCTCCATGGCCTCTGATTATAGCAGGTCCGCCCCCATTGACTTAAGGCCGGAAGGGTTCTATCATCCTCTAGCCATGCTCTACGCCGTCGCCGCCCTGAGCCTCCTGACCCTGGCCGTGGTCCTCTGGCTGGTCCTGGCCATGACCCGCCTCGACGAGCGCACCCGCGCGGCCGAGTCTTTGCCCCAGCGCCTCGACGCCAACAAGGACGAGACCCTGCGCCAGCTGCGCGCCGAGCTGCAGTCCACCAAGGCGGACTTCCAGAACAAAACCGACTCCGCCGTGGCCTCCATCCAGGCGGTGACCGGCCAGCTCGGCGAGCGCCTCCAGTCGGCCGGCGCCACGCTCGATAGCCTGCAGAACTCCACGGGCCAGCTCATCGCCGGCCTGCAGACCGTCTCCGAGCTGCGCGACGTGTTCCTGGTCCCCCAGCGCCGCGGCCCCCAGTCCGAGGTGCACCTGCAGGCCCTGCTGGAGAACATCTTCCCCCACGATGACCTCGCTTTCCCCTACAGCCCGGACCCCGGCGCCTCGGAGAAGGTCGAGGCGGCGGTACGGATCGCCGAGCGCTGGCTGCCCATCGACTCCAAGGCCCACATCGACAAATTCCTGGAGTTCAAGAGGTCCGGCGGCCGCAAGGAGCGGACCGCCTTCCTCAACGCCGTCAAGGGCTCCGTCGAGGACATCTCCTCCAAGTACATCCGCCCCGAGCGCGGCACGCACGATTTCGCCTTCCTCTTCGTGCCGGCCGAGAGCCTCTGGCTGGAGATCGTGGATTTCAAGACCGGCGAGGACTCCGGCCCGGACCTGTTCGGCTACGCCCGGGCCAGGAAGGTCATCCTGGTCTCGCCCCAGACCCTCTACCCCTACCTGCGCCTGGTCATGGTGGCCATGGCCGGCAAGCAGCTCCAGGACCGGGCCCAGGAGCTGCACCTGAGCCTGCAGGGCCTGCTGACCCGCTTCCACGAGGTGCGCGACTCCGTGGACAAGGCCTCCAAGCAGCTGGGCAACGCCAAGTCCAACCTCGACGAGGCGCGCCAGGGCCTGGCCGACTTCGAGGCCAGCCTGACGCGTGGGGTCAGCCTGGCCGCGCCCCGGTCCGCGGGACTCATCGAGGCCGGCCGGGAGTAAGCCCGTGCGCCTGTCCAAGACCCGGTACCTGCGCGGACTGCAGTGCCTCAAGTCCTTGTGGCTGCACAACTTCCGGCCCGACCTGCGCGCGCCGGTCTCGCCCGCCCTGCAGCGCATCTTCGACCAAGGCCGCCAGGTCGGGGAGCTCGCGCGCCGCTGCTTCCCGGGCGGGGTCCTCATCGCCGCGGACCACGACCACATCCCCGAGGCCCTGGCGCAGACCGCGGCCGCTCTGAAACGGGGCGCCGAGACCCTCTTCGAGGCCGCTTTCGTCCACGACGACGTGCTGGCGCGGCCGGACATCTTGGTCCGGGTCGAGGGCGGCTGGGACCTCATCGAGGTCAAGGCCTCCACCGAGATCAAGGAAGTCTACCTTCCCGACGTGGCGGTTCAGCACTTCGTGGTCGCGGGCTCGGGCCTCAAGGCGCGCCGGGGCCTGCTCATGCACGTGGACAACGGCTACGTGCGCAAAGGGGCCGTCGACCCGCTCAAGCTCTTCCGCACCGAGGACGTGACCGCGCTCTGCGCGCCGCACCTCAAGGAGCTTCCCGCGACGCTCGCTGCCATGCGGGCGGTCCTGGGGAACGTCCTGCCGGAGATCGAGATCGGCGCTCAGTGCAGCTCGCCCTACGACTGCGACTTCCGGGATTTCTGCTGGAAGCACGTCCCGGACTACTCCGTCTACGACCTCAAGCGCGCCGACTTCGGGACCATCACGGAGCTGCGCCACCTGGGCGTGATGCGCCTGGAGGACATCCCCCCCGACTTCGGCCTCACCGACGCCCAGGAGATCCAGGTGCGCGTGGCCAAGTCCGGCGAGCCGCACATCGACGGCCCGGGCATCCGCAAATGCCTGGCCGGCCTGGTCTATCCGCTCCACTTCCTGGACTTCGAGACTGTGGCGCCGGCCATCCCGCCTTACGACGGCCTGCGCCCGTTCCAGGCCCTGCCTTTCCAGGCCTCCCTGCACGTGCAGGCCGAGCCGGGCGGAAAGACCGAGCATCTGGAATACCTGGGCGACCCGAAGTCGGACCCTCGGGCGGGGCTGGTCGATTTCCTCATCGGACGCATCGGCCCCAAAGGCTCGGTGGTGGTCTACAACGCGAGCTTCGAGGGCGGCCGCCTCCTCGAACTGGCCGAAGCCTTCCCGAGGCAGGCCAAGGCCCTGACCGGCATCAAGAAGCGGCTCTGGGACCTCATCGTGCCCTTCCGCAGCAACCTCTTCGTGCATCCGGACATGCGCGGCAGCGCATCCCTGAAGTCGGTCCTGCCCGCCCTGGTGCCGGGCATGGACTACGAGCACCTCGACATCGGCGACGGGGTGATGGCCTTCCTGGCCTACGAAGCCCTGATGGCCGGCAAGATGAGCGCGGCCCAGGCCAAGAAGACCATGGCCGCCCTGCGCGAGTACTGCGGCCAGGACACCTTGGGCATGGTGGAGATCCTGCGCGTGCTCGAGCAGTACGCGGTGTGACATGAACGGGCCCGGCCCGCGGCCGATCCTTTCGGTCCGTCCCCGCCCGTCATCCTGGCTCCAGCGCCTCTCCCGGTTCCAGAGCCGGGAGATGTCCTTCTTCCTGGCCGGCGCCGGGGCGCTGTTCCTGGTCCCGGCCTCTGAGCAGTACCTGGCCCGCCCGGCGCTGGAGGACGCCGCAGCCCCGGCCGCGGCATTCCCGCCCGCGCCCCGGACGCGCGGCGGAGCGACGGCCCGGCTGCGCTGGCCGGTCGCGGGTCCGGCTGCCGACGCCGGCGCGGAGGACTGGAGCACGGCCCTGCCCGAACCGCAGGAAGCGGCGCAGGCGGAAGAGTCCCTCGACGCGCGCGACCCTTCCGCTCTGCCCATGGGGCCCGCGGCCTCGGTCCAGCCCTCCGCCCTCTCCCCCCTGCCCAGGCCCGGCCTCGGCAGGAGCCGGCCGTCCGGCTGGCTGCAGTCCTTCTCGCAGGCCGCGGCCGCGGGGGTTTCGGCCGCCTCCGCCTGGTCGGGACTGCCCCGGGCCAGGGACAACTGGACCAAGGCCGGGCGCCGGAGCCTCTCCGCTCTGCGCCGAGGCGGGCTGCGCTCTCTGCTCAAGGACGAGCGCTCCGCGGCCAGGCTCGACACCGCCGCGATGCGCTCCGACTACACGCGTCTGGCTCCCAACCAGACGGCCACCAGCGCCTACGACCCGCAGGCCTCGCCGGAAAGCTACGTGGTCTCCGGGGAGTTCGACCGCCAGGCCGCGACCCCGGACGCGGCCGCCCCGACCGACAAGCCCAGCGACGAGAAGAAGGAGACCCGGACCCCGGAGACCGAGAGGCCCGAGCCCGTGAAGGACCAGGGCCAGAAGGACTTCGACAGCGGGGCCGCCTCGCCGCAGGGCTCCCGGCCGGCCTTGACCGGCCGCGGCGGCGCGGACATGAGCGGGCTCGGCCGCAAGACCATGGCGCAGATCTGCGCGGACCTGCGCGGAGTGCCTTTCAACCCCATGGCCCAGAAGCTCATGCGGGCCATCGGCCTCGTGACCGTGGCCGAGGTCAACCTGCACGACCAGGGCGGACTGCTCTGCGCCGAAGGCGTGGTCCCGCAGCGGTTCGCCAAAGACCCCCTCGGCGGCAAAGCGAGCAGCGTCCACGCCATCCTGGCGCGCGCGCACGGGGTCCTCGACGGTCCGGATGTGCTGCCGCGGCTGGGCGAGGCGGTCCGGCTCTGCAAGCAGGCCGACGGCAAGGCCGAGTCCTCGGCCAACTCCGTCAGCCGGGAGGCCTCGCGCGAGCTGGCGCGGGCCAAGACGCCATGCACGGTCAACCGCCTCTGCTGCGACTCCTACCAGCGCGTCCTGGGGGTCTGCCAATGGGCCAAGGGCGCCCCCTGCACCGGCGCGGTCTGTCCGCAGTGCGAGGCGCCCAACCGGCAGGCGCGGCAGTCCGCGGTCCGGGAGATCGACGCCAAGGCCAAGGACACCGGCTGCGCGGGCTTCAAGCGCGCCTACGACGACATCGAGAACGGTTTCCAGCACGGCCGCACGCCCCTGCGCAAGGTGGAGGAGTCGGCTGCGGCGCTGAACCGGGAGAAGGTGGGGCCCGCCTTGGAGGCGGTCTGCCGCGGCGCGGCCGAAGCCAAGGAATGCCGGTTCACGGGCTCCGGGGCCGCCGCCGGCGCCAAGGACCAGGACTACCTCCACCGCATCTCCGGCATGCTGACGCAGGCCCGCCAGCTGCTCGACGAGCTGAGCTTGACCTCGCAGGACACGGCGGAGATTCTGAAGGTGACCCAGGACTGGAAGGACTGGGTCCGGGAGGTGCAAGGCGAGTCCCAGCGGGTGGCCGGCGTGTTCCAGGAGCAGGTCCAGCTGGTCAACCGGCTCAGCCCGGTCCTGCCCAAGCTCGAGAAGGCGGCGGTGCGCTGGGACCGGGCGGAGTTCGTGGTCAAGAAGGACGCGGCCATCCCGGACCAGGAGATCGCTAAGTTCACGGAGGAGAGCGTCCTCAAGCTGGGCTCCGGCACCGCGCTCAAGCCGGTGCTGGCGGAGCGCTGGTGCCAGAATCCGCCCAAGGTCAGCCTGGACTGCGACAGTGTCGACGAGGTCTCCGCCGCGGTGCGCGACAACGAGGAGAAGGTCCGGCCGGTGGTCCAGAACGCCCAGAAGAAGCAGCGCGACGAGACCTCCAAACGCGCCCTCGACGCGGTCAAGAAGGCGCTCGGCGCGGCTAAGCCCTGAAATCCGGGGACACAAGACTTAATTCGAAATAAGTCTTGTGTCCCCGGATTTGCGGCGGCCTATTTGGTAGAATCCGGGCCATGAAGCTGGTGCTGGCGGCCCTGCTCCTCTGCCTGCCGGGCTCTGTCCGCGCCGGCCTGCCGGCCGTGGACTGGGAGAAGCTCGGGCTCCAGGCGCCGCCCCAGCCCGGCCCGGTCGCGGGCCGGCCTGTGCTCCCGCTCAAGGGTTTGCTCTCGGTCTGGAGCCAGGTCTGCGCGCCGGACTGCGGTCTGCCCTCAGCCATCGTCAAGAACGAGCCCGTGGCGCTGGAGTTGCCCCTGCCCGAAGGACCCGGCCAGTTCCGCGTGGTACGCCTGCAGCGCGAATACCAGGTCGCGGGCAAGACCTTGCGGGTCAAGGCCGACTTCTACGCCCTCCGCCCTCCCGCCGCAGCGCCCTACTTCAGCGTGCAGGTGGAGCTCTCCGGAGCGGCCGCGGCCCTGTGCACCGCTTCCCTGAACGAAGCCGACTTCTCTCCCTTCCCGGTCCTGGCCTGCGGCGCGCCCAGCGGCGGCCGGCGTCTGGGCGTGTCCTTGCATCGCGCCAACCTGCCTTGAACCACAGGAGCCCTGTCATGAGAACGACCCTCGCTTTGCTCAGCCTCGTGTTCGCCTGCGGCCCGGCCCGCGCCCTCTACTGGGACGCGGGCACGCAGACCAGCTTCGGCGCCAACGCCTACAGCTCGGCCTCCGGCTTCGTGGAAGTGGGGGCGGACGAGGGCCTCTACGTGCGCCCGAGCGTCGCCTTCTACCACTCGGACTTCGTCAAGGCCACCAAGGTCTACACCGGCCGCGTGGGCTGGGCCGGCAAGCGCCTAGGCCTGGCCGTGGAGGGCTCCTTCACGCCCAAGGCGGACGGCTACCAGAACGCCGCCTTCGCCGCGGATGCCACCTACGCCGTGATCGGGGCCCCCCGCAAGCCCGCGGAAGGCAGCTCCGGCGGCCTGGCCCGCCTGCTCTTCGGCCTGGGCCTGCGCCAGATCAACCACCAGGAGTCCTTGGCCGAGCTGCAGCAGCGCAACCCGGCCGCGGACCGGCCGCTCAGCGCCGGCCAGAGCGACCTCACGGCCTTCGCCGCCGCGAGCCTGCTGGGCCTGAACCTCGACGCCAGCATCTCGCAGAGCTTCTACACCCGAAGCCTGCCGCGCCTGCTGCGGCCCATCGAGCCGTCCGCGGTGCCCGGCGCCAACCCCACGGCCTTCGGGTTCCCGGACACCAGCGCGCAGGCGCGCCTGACCTTCCGGACCGTGCCCGTGGTGAAGCCTTACGCGACCTTCGAATGGCGCTCCCTCAAGACCGACCAGCCGGCCGCGCGCACCTACACCGCGGGGGCCAGCGCCAAGGTGAGCCTGCTCGAACTGTCGGCCTTCTACAGCCTCTACGACCCGGGCCGGGGCGCGCCCAAGCACGGCTTCTCGGGCGCCAGCGCCGCCATCAGGTTCTGACCGAATCCAGGGACACAAGATTTATTTCGAATTAAGTCTTGTGTCCCCGAATTATCAGGGCCGGCTCTGCAGGAGGGGCTCTAGCAGCTCGAGCGTGGCGTCCGCGTCCACGCTATCGGCCGAGGCCGAGGACATGAGCTGGGCCTTGTGCAGCGCGGGAGACTTGTAGGCCACGGTCATCAGACCGAACTTCACGTCGGTCGACATCTCGGAGTAGGCGATGCGGAAGAAGCCGCCCTCGCCCCAGTCCGGGCCCCAGGAGTTCTTGACGATGAAGCACTGCTCCTTGTCGTCGTAGCCTACCAGGAGCACGGCGTGGCCGCCGAGCTGCTTGCCGGAGACGTGGGTGTAGACCCCGGACTTGTAGTGCATGAAGTCCTCGTAGACCAGGTAGGCGGTGGGCAAAGGCCCGTACTGGGCCAAAGCCGCCTTGATGGTCTCCAGCTTTCCGCTCACCAGGCCCCAGGAACCGATCTTGTAGGCGCGGCTCTTCCAGCCCGGCGCGGCCGCGTCGCAGTCCCCGTTGGCCGCGATGTAGGGGTAATCGGCCTCGGGCGGCAGGCCCTTGCTCTTGATGAAGGTGGGGAAGAGCCGGCCGCCCTTGCAGGAGCCGACCCAGGAGCAGGAGACCAGGACCTGCTCGGAAAGGTCCATGTCCTTGCCCGACCAGTGGCGCGAGATGAGGACGTTGGACTCCAGGGCCCCGGTCATGGCGAAGGCCCAGCAGCTACCGCACTTCTTCTGGTCCCGGATGCCGGTCACGAACTTGCCGCCGTGGTCGCGCCAGTCGATGCGCGGGGGCAGGTCCTCGCTCATCATCATCTCGATCTTGGGCGCGTCGGCGGGAGCCTCCAGGCTGGCGCCCAGGCGCAGGTCCCACTGCGCCTCGGACATCCGGGACAGGGAGGTCTCGCCCGCGACCCACTTGGCGCCCTTCTTCTCGATGGCGGACTGGACCTGGGAGATCCGCTCGTCCGGGCCGCCGGAGAGCATCTGTATCTCCTGCGCGCCGGCCGGCGCCGAAAGGGAAAGGCCGAAGATCAAAGCGAGGGAAAGATTCTTCACCGGTATGCCTCCTGCGTCGCGCGCCTTAAAGTCCTAGGCGATTCTAGGTCTTTGGGCCCAACAAGTCAACAAAATGTGAATGTGGTGCCTGGTTTTCACGTTTTTACGATTTCGCGGTCAGGGCCGGGGCGTGGAGAGCAGGTAGACGGCGAAGCTGGCCAGCCAATGCTCGCCCTCGTAGTGCCCGCTGGCCACGTTGGCCAGGCCGGCCCGGGCGTGGCGCTCCGCTGACTCCGCCAGGGCCTTGCGCAGGGGGTCCTTCCTGGGCAAAGCCGCGGCGATGCTGCGCATGGCCCAGGCGCGGGAGAGGTTGAGGCCGTCGAGGTGCACCAGCCTGGGGTCCGAGCGGTCCGTGACCTTGGCCGGCTCCGCCAGGTTCTTGGGAAGCCTGGGCAGGAAGGCGTGGAACCAGGCCGGGAACTCTCCGGGCTTAAGCGCCCGGCGCATCAGGTCCGCCTCCATCAAAGCGGGCGAGAAGAAATCCTCTCCGCTCGGCTCCCAGGCCGCGGGATAGGCACGGTCCTTGAGGAAGTAGTCCTGGCTGCGCTGCACCAGCAGCACCGCGAGCTTGACGTCGTTCATGGCCAGGGCGTAGTCCAAGGCGAAGCCCAGAGCGAAGGCGGTGTTGGGATGCACGCCCGTGCGGATGGGATAGGTCTGCTTGGGCAGGAACTCGGCGTAGCGGGCCGCCAGGGCGCCGGCCAAAGGCTTGAGCGCCGTGAACCAGCGCACCGCGTCATGGTCGTCGAAGTAGCGCAGTTCGGCCTCCAGCTTGAACAGCCAGGCCCAGCCGTAGGTACGCTCGAAGCCCTTGCGCTCCGGGCCCTCCAGGTAGTCCAGCTCGCCCTTGATGTTCTCCGCGGTGAGGTTCTCGTTTAAGGCCGCGCGGATGTCTTTGGCCTCGGGCAGGTCCGGGTACTCCTTGAGGATGCGCACGAGCAGCCAGTGGCCGTGCACGCAGGAGTGCCAGTCGTAGCAGCCGTAGAACGCGGGGTGCTGGGCCTTGGGGCCGCGCACGTCCGCCGCGTCCTTCATCACGTGGTCCGGCTTGTTCGGGAACTCCTTGCGCACGCAGGCCAAGGCCAGCTTGGCGAAGCGCGAGGCGTCGTCCTTGGTCAAAGCGGGCTCCGCGGCCCGGGCCGGGGCCAGGAGCGCGGCGAGCAGCAGGGCGAGATGGATCACGGCGTCTTCACCCAGTCCAGCTTCTGCGGCGACCACTCCCAGACCTCGAGCGGCGAATACCTCAGGTCCAAGGTCACCGGCACGGCCTTGATGTCGGTCTTGGTCTCGTTCTTATCCTGCACGATGAAGTAGGCGTGCTCCCGGTCCCGCAGGCCCCGCGTGGCCGCGATGAAGGCGTCCAGGTCCGGGGTGGGCCTGCCGTTGACGCCCTCTATGACGATGAGGTAGCGCTCGTTGCGGCCCCGGCCCAGGAAGGACATGGACGAGCCCGTCTCGGCCGCGCTCAGGAACACCCCATCCGAGCGCAGGTCGTGCCGCAGGCGCAGCTCCGGGGTCAGCTCCTGCAGCACCCCTCCCGCGAAGCGCGCAAAGCGCGTCGCCTTGAGCGCCTCCGCGTCGCGCACCGGCAGGCGCACCGTGAGCTCCTCCCCGGCGCGCACGGCCCGCACCTCCACCTCCCCGCCCACCTTGCCGTCTACGATGCGGTCGAACCGGTAGAGGTCGTCGCCGACCCAGGCGCCGTCCACGGACAGGATCTGGTCCCCGGGCAGGAGCTTGTCGGAGGCCGGCGTGCCCGGGACGCGCGAGCCGACCGAGATCATGTACTTGAGCCCCGGGCGCAAAGCCAGGACCCGGCGGGCCAGGGCCTCGGGCAGGCGGAAGTGCTTCCGGGCATCCGAGACCAGGATGAGGCCGAGCTCCAGGCCCGCGTCGCCCCGGCGCACCGGCGCCCCGGCCTGGAGCCGGACCAAAGCGTCCTTGAGGTAGTCGATCTTGAGCTCGAAGCTGGTGGTCTCCGTGCCCGCGAAGTGCAGGGCCACGGCCCGGCCGCGGCTGTCGAAGACCGGGCTGCCGCTGGAGCCTCCGGCCCGGTCGAAGGTGGTCTGGATGGCGGCGGAATGGCGCACGCCCTTCTCCAGGACCAGGTTGGAGACCTTGCCGAACTTGACCGAGTACTCGTGCACGTCGTTGTTGCCGATCATGACCACGTCGTCCTGCTCCCGCAGCGCGAAGGAGTCGCCCAGAGCCGCCTCCCGCAGGGGGAAGCCCAGCCGTCCCGGCTCCACCTTGAGGAAGGCGAAGTCGTGCCAGGGGTCGTAGTGCAGCAGGCGCGCGTCCGTGGACTGGCCGTTGGCGAAGACGATCTTAAACAGGCTCGGGCCCGAGCCAGCCACATGGTGGTTGGTGGCGATGATGCCCCGCGCCGCGTCTACGATGAAGCCCGAGGCTCGGCCGCGGCCGGAGCCCTCGCTGTTGAGGCCCACGGTCCAGGACCTTTCGATGTTGACCACCGTGGGCTTGAGCTTGGCCACCAAGGCGCCGTCTATGGCAGCGCGGGCCGGAGAGAGCAGCGCGGCGAGGACCGCTATCTTCATCATGGGGCTATTCTAGCATGGAACTTTCCCGGGCCAGGCTCGTATATATGGTATGCCCCTGTCGTACCTGCGCCGGCCCCTGTTCCTGTGCCTGCTGGGCTATGTCGCTATTCTCCTCATATTGCGCAGCCTCGGCTTCTTCCGGGTCCTTCCGCCTCCGGAATTCTCCGGCCGCTGGGTCCTGGATGACGCCGCAGTGCAAGGCCGGGTCGTCTCCCCCCTCAAGGAGGACTTCCGCGGCCAAAAGGTCTTTGTGGCCGCCGAATCCCTGGATGGAGGCCCCTTCCCGTACGAACTGCTAGCCTACCTCCCAAAGGGAAAAGACTGGTCCGTCCTGCGCCCCGGCACGCTGCTCCGGCTCCAGGGCAGCCTGCGCCGGCCGCGCTCACCCCGCAATCCCGGGGAATTCGACGAAAAGGGCTTCCTGGAGGACCGGGGCGCCTCTGCGGTCATGAGCGCGCAAAACCTGAAAATCCTCGGCCCCCCGCCCTGGGCCTGGCTTCCCAGGGCCTGGGCCGAAGGCGCCCGCCAGTCCTGGGAAGGATTCTTCGATAAGACCATTCCCAAGGACGAAGCCCGCGTGTTCGCAGGACTGTGCCTGGGCTACAAAGGTCCCCTGCGCCGCGACTGGAACCGCGTCATCCAGGATGCCGGAGCCACGCATCTCATCGTGCCATCCGGAGCCAAGGTGGCCTTCGTAATGCTTGCTGTGGCCTTTTTGGCCACGGCGCTGAGCATGCGCCCCATACCCCGCTTGGCCCTGACATTTATCGTCGGAGGATTCTATACATTGATGGTGGGGGCTGACCCCCCTTACACCAGGGCGTTCTGGGGAGGGACGGCTATCGGGATATTCCTGACTTGCGGTCGCGAATCTGGGGCCTTTCAGGCCACAGTACTCGCCGCTTTGCTGACTTTGCTCTGGGAACCTCGGGAGCTTTTCAATACAGGCTTTCAGATGACTTATGCGGCGGTTCTGGGCCTGATCACGGCCATGCCCCGGGTCCAGAAAGCGTTCCATGGACTTCCCCGCTGGCTCGGCCGCCTGGCCTGCGTCGGCGCGGTCAGCGTCATCGTCCAGATCATGCTCTGGCCCATCTTCGCCAACACCTTCGGCCGCGGCTCCGTGGTCGGGGTCCTAGCCAACCTCGTCTTGGTCCCATCTTCGGGGCTGTTCATGGCGGCGGGATTCATCGCCTGGCTGTCAGGAGCCTGGCTCCCTTCCGGCCCGGTCCTGGGCTGCCTGGCCCGGCTCTTCGTTGCCACCTGTCGCGCCTTCGCCTCTTTGCCCGGCGCGGCCGTGGACCTCTCCCCCATGAGCCCCCC
>JAQUNT010000011.1 GCA_028717525.1 Elusimicrobiota bacterium | reverse complement strand
GGCGCCTCGTTGCTCTGCTTTGCCGCAGCGGTACTCTCCAAGGAGATGGCCGTGTCCTTGCCCGCCCTGGTGATCCTGGCCGACGCGCTGCTGCCCCGTGCCGCCGATGAGCCGGGGCCCGAGGCCGCGCCGGGCAGGCTTTGGGCCGGGTACGGCCTCTTCGCCCTCGTCCTGGTCCTCTTCATCGCCTTCCGGACCCCGCGCTCCGGCTATGTGCTGGAGCCGCAGCCGGGGCACGGCCGCGCGGGACCGGAGGTCTCCTGGCTGAAGGCGCCGCGAGCTCCGGAATGGGGCTTCATGGCCCCGGCCAAGGACCCGCCCCCGGACTTCATGCCCTGGGGCCGGATCTACCGGGAGCCTGCCGCGCGCCTGCTGACCATGTCGCGCATCTTCGGGTCCTACCTGCGCCTGTTGTTCTGGCCCACGGCCCTGCAGGGAGACTATGCGCCTCCGGTGGTGGAGTCCTGGGCCGACGCCAAGGTCCTGGCATCCTGGCTGGCGTGGCTGGCCCTGTTGGCCGCCGCGTGGATCCTGCGCCGCAGGCACCCCGCTCTGAGCTTCGGCCTCCTTTGGGTCCCGGTGACGCTCCTGCCGGTCAGCGGCATCATCCCTTTGCTCAACCTGCAGGCGGATCGCTACCTCTACATCCCTTCGGCAGGCTGGTGCCTGGCCGCGGCGGCCGCGCTGTGCGCGGCGGCGCGCGCGCGCCACCGCTGGATGCGCGTCGGCGCCTGGTCCTTGGGACTGGCCCTGCTGACATCCTTCGCGTGGCGGACGGTGGCGCGCAACCGGGATTATCGCGACGAACTCGCTTTCTACCAGGCCACGGATAGGCGCGACCCGGGCATACCGCGCAACCAGGTCAACCTGGCCTTGGCCCTGCAGCGATCAGGGCGGGCGGACCAGGCGGAGGCGCGTCTGCGCACCGCGCTGCGGCTGTGGCCAGGATACACATATGCCCGGCTGCTGCTGGCGGACCAGCTCATGGCGCGGCGGCGGCCCGCCGAGGCCGTGACGGAGCTGCGCGCGGGGCTGGCCTGGGGGGGCAAGGAGGCGGCCTTCCAATACGCGCTGGGCCGCGCCTACGAGCTGTCCGGGCGGCTCGGGCCGGCCCTCACGGCCTACGAGTCGGCGGCTCGATGCGATCCCTCCTTCTGGCCTGCGGACCTGAAGGCGGGGCGGCTCCAGGTCAGCCGGGGCCGCTTCCAGGAGGCCAGCGCGCACCTCAGGCGGGCCCTGGCCGAGACTCGCTGGGGGCTTCCAGAAGGTCTATACTATCTGGCGCTGGCCGACCGGGGGCTGGGCAGGCCCAAGCAGGCGGCGAGGACCTATGCCGTCCTGCTGAGGGCCTCGCCGAAGCTCGCGGCTGCCTACCGGGGAGGCCGTCCGCCATGAGGCGCAGGGAAGGCAATATCTTGGTCCAGATCCTTCTGGCCGCGGTCGTGGGATCCATCATCGCGGCCGGGATCATGAACCTGCTCCTGCAGCGCGCCGCCAGCATCAAGCGCGCCCAGGACAGCGAGGCCGGCGCCTTGCGCGTGAGGGCGGGCCTCGACGCCATCATCAGGGGCTGGTCCGCGGCCGGAGGCGCCACCTGCTCCCCGGTCGACGGCTTCTTCATGAAGAGCGGCACGCCCGGCAACTGCGACTGCAGCTACGTCTCAACGGACGGGGAGATGACCATCTCGGCCCAGTTGGTCAACGAGCGATGCGCCCTGAGCATCGTGGGGAGTCCGCCGCCGTGAGGCTCCGTCAGATCATCACCACGGCCGACGACTTCGGCGCCAGCCCGGAGGTCAACGAGGCCGTCGTCCAGGCCCACCGGGAAGGCCTTCTGCGCTTCGCGAGCCTCATGGTCGATGCCCCGGCCGCGGAGCAGGCGGCCGAGGCGGCGCTGGCCTGCCGCAGCCTCGGCGTCGGGGTGCACCTGGTGCTCTGCGCGGAGGACCCGGCGGCCTGGGGCCTGCGCCTGCTGAGCGACAGGGAGGCCCGAGCCGAGCTCGAGGCCTCGCTGAGCGGACAGGTCGATCGCTTCCTGTCCTTCGGCCTGGTCCCCACGCATCTGGACAGCCATTTCAACGCGCACGTCCACCCTGCGGTCCTGCCGGCGGTGCTGCGCCTGGCGCGGCGCTTCGCCATCCCCCGCGTCCGCTGGCCCGCGGGCGAGCTGGGACCGAGCCTGGCCTATGCCTGGACCCATTGGCGCGCGGTCATGACCGGCTCGCCGGTCGCGGACCGCAGCCCCTCCCCCATCCTCAGGCAGGTGCTGCTCTCCGGAGCCTACGGCGCCCTGGGCTTGGCCTCACGCTGGCGCGCCGGGGGTGGAGTGAGCCTGATCCGGGCCTTCGGCATGCTGCACTCCGGCATGATGACGGAGGACTACGTGATCTGGCTGCTGCGCCGCCTGCGGCGGGGGGTGACCGAATTGTACTTCCATCCTTCGCTGGAGCCCTCCCTGGGCGACGGGATGCCCACGCCCAGCCACCGCAGCGCGACCGAACTGCTGACCTTGCTCAGTCCCCGGGTGCGGCAGACTCTTCAGGAAGAGGGCATCCAGCTGCTGCGGGCCGGCTAGCGCCGGCGGTAGGGAAATCCGTCCCGCCGGCACCGGCGGAACCTCCGCTACCGCCGGCGCGGGCGCGCCGGCGCCGGTCCCAGGCGTAGAGGGCGAACCCCGCCGCGGCCCAGGCCAGCTCGCGGGCGTGGCGGACCAGGCCGAAGGCCAGCCCCTTGCTCGCGGTCAGGCCCAGCCCGGCGAAGATAGCCGTCTTGCCGGCCTCCTGGGTGCCGATCTTGGCCGGGACCACGATGAAGATCGAGTCCACCAGGACCGAGAGGACCTCCACGGAGAGGGCCGTGAGCGCATCTATGCGGATGCCCAGGAAGTAGCAGATGACCAGCACCTCCCAGGCTCCCCAGGCGAAGCCCAGGAGGAAGAACAGGCAGGAGAGGGCGAAGCGTCCGGGGCTCTCCCGGAGATAGCGCGCCGTCTGCTCCCGCAGGCCGGCCAGGGGCTCGCGCAGGCGCCAGAGGTAGGACCCGTCGCGTCGGCGGGCGCAGAATCCCGCCATGCCGGCGCCGACCAGGACGATGATGAAGGCGCAGGCGCCGAGCCCGGCCCAGACCTGGGCGCCGGAGAGGAACCCCAGGCGCAGGGGGATGAGCACGAGCAGGCCGACCATGGCGAAGCCGGCCTGGCCCAGGGACTGCGCGACCTTGGCCACCACGACGCTGGAGTTGCGCGAATGGGCCGGGATGTGCGCGCCCAGCATCGCGGGCCGGATGATCTCCCCGGCTATGGTCGCGCTGGGCGTGAGGTAGTTGACCCCGTCTCCGGCCACGCGCACGCGCACCAGCTGCCAGAACGAAACGCGCGCCGCGTCCGCCTCGGCGAAAGCGTAGCGCCAGCCCACGGCGTTGAGGATGTGGTCGCAGAGCTGCATGGGCAGAATGATGAGGAAGCCCCAGCCGACCCCGCTGACCAGGCCCCAGACCGTGCCAGGCTCGAACTTCCAGAGCAGCCCGAGCAAAGTGAGGAAGCCGACGACGACAACGAGGCGTTCGAAGTGTTTCATGTGCAGGGATCGAGCCCCCTCAGGGCTCGACGGTCAGCGGGCCGGCGGGCAGGGACTGCGCGGGCTCGAAGTCCTCGATGGGGACCAGCCGCCCCTGGGGCAGGATCCGGTAGAGCCGGCCGCGCCAGAGCACCGCTCCGGGCGCGAATCCCGATATCCAGGCGCCGAAGGACAGCCACTCGCTCACGGGCAGGAAGACCAAGGAGACCAGGGGCTGCCTCCATCCGCTGAGGCGCTGGATGGCCGTGGTGGCCAGGGCCTTGGCGGCCAGGAGGCCCGCGGCGAGCCCAGCCAAGCGCGCGTCCCAGCCGAAGATGAGCAGGGCCAAAGTGGCCAGGGAAAAGCCATGCAGGAGGCCGGCCCCGCAGTAGCCGGCCGGGTTGCACAGGCGCACCGTGCGCTGCCAGCGGACCTGGTGGCGGAAGATATCGGAGAGCCCCGGGGCATCCGGCGGGATGGACTCCACGACGACGTCGGCGAACTCGAGGCGGGAGCCGGCCTTCTCCACCATCTCGCCCAGGGCGAAGTCGTCCGCCAGGCGGTCGGCCAGGGCGGCGAAGCCTCCGGCCCGGTCGAAGACGCTGCGGCGCACCAAGGTGGCCGCGCCCATGGCGAAACGCAGTCCGGCCGCCCCGGCCAGCAGGGCCTGGGGCAGGAAATGGGCGTTGACGCAGAACCCCTCCAGGGCGCCCCAGAGGCCGCGCGAATCCGCGCAGCGGTAGAAGCAGGTGACCAGGCCTACCCGCGGGTCGGACAGCGGGATCACGCAGCGGCGCAGGAAGCCCGGGCCGACGCGGATATCGGAGTCCGAGAGCAGGAGCAGGCCGTGCTTGGCCAGCGGGTAGGCGTTGGCGATGTTGGCGATCTTCGGGTTGCAGCCCAGGCGGCCGTCCGCGACCACGACGGAGATGTCGCAGCCCGGCCGTTCCCGGCGCAGGCGGGCGACCACCGCCAGGGCCGGGTCGCTCGGAGAGGCCACCGCGAAGAGCAGCTGCAGCTCGGGGTAGTCCTGGTCGCAGAAGCTGGCCAGGTTCTCATAGAGGCCCCGGTCCGCGCCTTTGAGGGGCTTGAGGATGGTGATCGGAGGCAGGACGGCCGGGGTCTCCCGCCGCCGGCGCAAGCGCAGGGCCGCGGCCGGGATGGTGGCCAGGGCGAAGATCGCGGCGAAGGCCGCGGCCACGCTGGCCAGCCAGACCGCCACCGCCTTGCCGGCCACGTAGACGACCAGGACCACCAGCAGGAGCAGCCGCCAGTCCATCAGGCCGCCACCGATTCCCGGGCGCTGGCCTCGCCCGCGCACGGGCAGGAGGCGTCGGGGCCCGGCGTCCGGCCTCCGAGGTAGCGCAGGAACTCCCGGCCCTCGCGCAGCCGCCGCCGCCGCTCCTCGGGGTCGCGGGCCATGCGCACCAGCATGCGCCAGATCGGCGTGGGCCGGGCGTAGAAGCGCGCGTAGAAGCGCTTGACCCCGGCCTGGATCTCGGCGGCCGATAGGTCGGGGTAGGACAGGGCGCAGGACTGGGTCCCGTCGTTGCGCACCAGGCTGCCCGGCTCGTACCACTTGTTGGTCATGGCCTGCTGGTAGAGCTCGGTGCCCGGATAGGGAGCGGCCAGGGAGACCTGGATGGTGTCTACGTCGAGGCGGCAGGCGAAGCGGATGGACTCGGCGATGGTCTCTTTAGTCTCTCCGGGCAGGCCCAGCACGAAGGTCCCGTGCACGAGGATGCCGAGCTTGCGGCAATTGCGCGAGAACTCCTCCGCCACGTCGATGCGCAGGCCTTTCTTGACGTTGTTGAGGATTTCCTGGTTGCCCGACTCGTAGCCCACCAGGAGCAGGCGCAGCCCGTTCTCCTTGAAGATCTTCAGGTACTCGTAGGGCACGTTGGCCCGCGCGTTGCAGGACCAGGTCAGGCCCAGATTGCCAAGTCCCTTGGCGATCTCGGCGGCCCGAGGCAGGTCCGCGGTGAAGGTGTCGTCGTCGAAGAAGAACTCCTTGACCTGGGGGAAGAGGGCCTTGGCCCGTGTCATCTCCGCGACGACGTTGGCCGCGCTGCGGGCCCGATACGTGCGGCCGCCCACGGTCTGCGGCCAGAGGCAGAAGGTGCAGCGCGCCGGGCAGCCCCGGCCGGTGTAGAGCGAGAGATAGGGGTGCTGGAGGTAGCCGATGTAGTAGTTCTCGACCTTCAGGTCCCGCTTGTAGATGTCGAGTACGCTGGGCAGGACGTCCATGTCCTTGATGAGCTCGCGGTCCGGGTTGTGGCGGATGGCGCCGTCCTGCCGGAAGCTGATGCCGCGGACCTCGGCCAGGGGCCGGCCCTGGGCGATCTCGAGCAGGGAGTAGTCGAACTCCTCGCGCGCGACGAAGTCGAGCACCGGCGCGGAGCGCAGGGACTCCTCGGCCAGGACGGCCACATGGGCGCCGACGAAGCCGACGACCAGGTCCGGCTGGCCGCGCTTGAGGGCTTCCGCGACCTGGACGTCGTTGGAGAAGGAGGGGGTGGAGGTATGGATGACGCAGAGTTCGAAGCCCTTGGCCATCTGCAGGACCTGCTCGAGGCCGAGGTCGTCGGCCGGGGCGTCGATGAGCTTGGAGTTGGCGATCAGGGCCGCGGGCTGGGCCAGCCAGGTCGGATACCAGAATGAGCGGATCTCGCGGCAGGCCTGATAGCGCGACCCCGCACCCCCGTCGAATCCGGCGTAGGAGGGAGGGTTGAGGAACAGCGTACGCAGTGTGGCCATTGAACCCCTTGTATTCGGTGCAGAATCGTGAATTTAAGAGATTTTATCAAAATTTATCGTGGATAACAACGGACATTATTGGTAAACTAAAGCCATGCTGCCTTGGCTGGCCGTAGGACTGCTGGCCGCGGCCGGCGCCGGCGCTACCGCCAAGGAAGACGGCTGGACCTGGCGGGAGACCACCTCGCCCCATTTCGCGGTGCAGCATGAGATGCCCTGGACTCCCCCGGGCTTCATCATGAACCTGGAGCGCATGCACGGCCGGCTGCGCATGGACCTGGGGATGTTCTCCCCCTGGATGGCCAAGGAGCGCCTCAAGCTCTACCTCTACAAGGACTCCGCGTCCTATCTGGCGGGCGAGTTCCAGCCGCCGTCCTGGTCCAACGGCCTGGCCCTCTACGAGATCAAGGCCGTGGCCGTGCCGGACAACCCGGACCGCCAGGCCCTGCTACGCGTCATCAGCCACGAGACCACGCACCTGCTCTTCGAGGGGTACTGGCGCGAGGCCGGCAAGAAGGCTCCCTCCTGGCTCAACGAAGGCCTGGCCATGATGGAGGAGGCCGAGTCCACCGACAGGCCGGAACGCTCGCTCTGGTTCCAGAACATGGTGATGGCCGCGCCCAGCGCCTGGCTGCCCATGGAGCAGTTCTTCTCGCTCAATCCCACCGAGGACCTTAAGAACTCCACGGTCATCGGGGACTTCTACGTGCAGGCCTACTCCATGGTCTACTTCCTCTTCCGCGCCCACCAGCGCCTGCAGTTCAAGAACTTCTGCGCGCAGCTGCGCGACGGCCGGAGCGTGGAGGAGAGCCTCTGGCTCGCCTACCGCTACCGCGGCTTCCGGGCCCTGGAGAAGGACTGGCGCCGCTGGCGGACCAGATCGGAGCTGCGCAAGAAGGTGGAGGAGGCCCTGGCCGAGGCCCCCGCCGCCGAGGCGCAGCCCTCGCCCGGCAAGTCCACCGGCTCCTTCTCGCACTCCGCCCTCAAGCCCATGAAGGTCTTCAAGTCGCTGCGGGATTAGGAATTCAGACGGACAGCGACGCTTCCTTCAGGTACTTCCCCGTGTGGGAAGCCGCGGCCTGGGCCACGTCCGCGGGCCGGCCGCAGGCCACGACCTCCCCGCCGCGGTCGCCGCCCTCCGGGCCCAGGTCCACGATCCAGTCCGCCTGCCGGATGACTTCTAGGTTGTGTTCGATGACCAGGACCGTGTTGCCGCCGGAGACCAGGCGGTGCAGCACGCCCAGCAGCTTGTCCACATCGGCGAAGTGCAGGCCGGTGGTGGGCTCGTCGAGGATGTAGAGGGTGCGGCCGGTGGCGCGGCGGCAGAGCTCGGCGGCGAGCTTGACGCGCTGGGCCTCGCCGCCGGAGAGGGTGGTGGCGCTCTGCCCCAGGGCGATGTAGCCCAGGCCCACGTCCGACAGGGTCCGCAGGGTGCGGCAGATGGCCGGATGGGCGGACAGGAAGCCCAGGGCCTCCTCCACGCTCATGGCCAGCAGTTCCGCGATGTTCTTGCCCTTGTAGCGGACGGTGAGCGTCTCGTCTTTGAAGCGCGCTCCGTGGCACTCGTTGCACTGCACGTAGACGTCGGGCAGGAACTGCATGGAGATCTTCAAGGTCCCGTCGCCCTGGCAGTTCTCGCAGCGGCCGCCCTTGACGTTGAAGGAGAATCGGCCGGGCTTGTAGCCCCGCGCCTTGGACTGGGGCAGCATGGCGAAGAGCTCGCGGATCGGGGTCCATAGGCCCGTGTAGGTGGCCGGATTGGAGCGGGGCGTGCGGCCGATGGGGGACTGGTCCACCACGATGACCTTGTCCAGCTGCTCCGCGCCTTGGATGGCCCGGTGCGCGCCGGGCTCGTCCTTGGCGCCGTAGAGCCTGCGCGCCATGGCCTTGTAGAGGACCTCGTGGACCAAGGTGGACTTGCCCGAGCCCGAGACCCCGGTCACGCAGACCAGCAGGCCCAGGGGGATCTCCACGTCGATGCCCTTGAGGTTGAACTGCCGGGCGCCCTTGACCACCAGGCGGCCGAGGGGCTTGCGCAGCGGGGGGCGGGGGGAAGGGGCGGTCTGGCCGCTGAGATAGGCTCCGGTGAGGGACTTGGGCTCGCGCAGGATGTCGTCCAGCGTCCCCTGCGCCACCACGTAGCCGCCGTGGATGCCGGCGCCCGGGCCGAGGTCCACGATCCAATCCGCGCTGCGCATGGTCTCCTCGTCGTGTTCCACCACGACGAGGGTGTTGCCTAGGTCGCGCAAGCGCTTGAGCGTCGCCAGGAGGCGGCTGTTGTCGCGCGGGTGCAGGCCGATGGAGGGCTCGTCGAGCACGTAGAGCACGCCGGTCAGGCCCGAGCCGATCTGCGTCGCCAGGTGGATGCGCTGCGCTTCCCCGCCCGCGAGAGTCTCCGAGGCGCGGTCCAAGGTCAGGTACTCCAGGCCCACGGAGCTCAGGAACTCCAGGCGCGAACGGATCTCCTTGAGCACCTGCCTGGCGATAATCCTCTGGCTCTCGTCCCAGGCCTGGCGCGCGAAGAAGTCCTTGGCCTTCGCCACCGAGAGGCCGGTCAGCTCGGAGATGCTCAGGCCTCCGATCTTGACGGCCAATGATTCCGGCTTGAGCCGGGCTCCGGCGCAGGCTGGGCAGAGCTTGCGGCGCATGAACCGATCCGCGATCGCGCCCTTGACGAAATCCGATTCGGACTCGGCCACGCGGCGCTCCAGGTTATGGATGACCCCTTCGAACTCCTGGTCGTTCTTCGCCCAATAAGGCTTGTAGGTCCCGCCGCCGTAAAGGATGATCTGGCGCTGCTTCTCCGGAAGATCCTTCCAAGGCGTCTTCTGGCTGATGCCCTGCTGGCGGCAGACCTGGTCGAGGATCTCCGTGTAGTAGCCGGACCAGGAGCGCTTCCAGCGGTTGGTGCGCGTGGTGACCGGGTTGGCCCAGGCCGTGAGCGCGCCTTCGGCGATGGCGAGGCCGGGGTCGGCCACCACCAGCTTGGGCTCCACCTCGGTCTTGTGTCCCAGGCCGCCGCAGTCCGGGCAGGCCCCGTAAGGGGAGTTGAACGAGAACAGGCGCGGCTCGAGCTCCGGGAGGCTCACCCCGCAGTCCGGGCAGGCGTGGTGCTCGGACATGAGCCGGCCGGACTTCGGATCGGAAGACGGCTCCACCCGCACCAGGCCTTTAGACTCCTTCAGTGCTAACTCTATGGAGTCAGCGATTCGCTGGCGCTCATCGCTGATGACACGCAGCTTGTCCACGAAGAGCTCGATGGTGTGCTTCTGGTAGCGCGAGAGCTTGGGGACGGAATCCAGGTCCGCCGCCTTGCCGTCCACGCGCACGCTCACGAACCCCGAGCGCTTGAGGCGCTTGAAGAGATCTTCGTAAGTGCCGGTACGGCCACGGACAAGAGGAGAGTAAATGACCACGGATTGACCGTCATGCTCGCGCAGGACGGTGGACAGGATGGACTGGGCCGACTGCTTCTGGATGCGTTTGCCGCACTCCGGGCAGTGCGGGGTGCCCACGCGCGCGTAGAGCAGGCGCAGGTAGTCGTAGATCTCGGTGACCGTGGCCACGGTGGAGCGCGGGTTGCGCGAGGGGTTGCGCTGCTCGATGGAGATGGCGGGCGAGAGGCCCTCGATGAGGTCCACGTCCGGCTTGTCCATCATCTCCAGGAACTGCCGCGCGTAGGCGGACAGGCTCTCCACGTAGCGGCGCTGCCCCTCGGCGTAGAGCGTGTCGAAGGCCAGCGAGGACTTGCCCGAGCCGGAGAGCCCGGTCACCACGATGAGCTTGCCGCGGGGCAAGGTCAGGCTGATGTTCTTGAGGTTGTGCTGGCGCGCGCCGCGGATGACGATCTGGTCCATGGGTCTACAAGTAGATTGTACCGAATTCGGGTATGGTCCGGCTGCCGGGTGCGCCGCGAACTGGAGGCGCGGCCCGTGACGGGAATGGGAACCAGGGGAGCCGCGCCGCGCATGGCGTTCCGCATCCGAGCCCCGCAGCCTCTGCCGCGCAGGCGAAGGGAACTTTTCGCCAGCATCCTCGTATGTATAGTATGGACAGGATTTCGGGTGGCCGATCGGGATTCCCCGCCGAATCGTGCCGAGGCGGCCAGGGAGGCGGCGACTCGGTACGTACCGAGTCTGTGGATAACTCCGCTGTCAACCGCCTGAGCGACCAGGAGCTGACCCTCCGCCTGCAAGTCTTGGCTGCCGACGAGCGGGCCTCCCTCGTCTCGGTGCTGACGCACCTAGCGGAGTTCGATCGGCGCAGACTCTACGGACCTCTGGGTTGTTCATCGCTCTTTGTCTATTGCACGACGCGGCTGAAGTTCTCCGAGGAGGCGGCATACCGCCGCATCCACGCGGCCAGGGTGAGTCTCAAGTATCCGGAGGTCCTGGTCCTCATCGCCGAGGGGCGGCTGCAGCTGTCCGCGATCGCGGCGCTCGCACCGCATTTGAGCGATGAGAATCGAATCCAATTGTTGGACCGGGCCTGCGACAAGAGCTTCCGAGACATCCAACGGCTGCTGGCGGAACTGGCCCCGCAACCCGAAAGAACCGACGTCATCCGCCGCCTTCCCAGCGCGGGGCCTGCCGGCACAGATCCTCCGCCCTCCGATATCGGCCCAGCCTCGGCTTCACTCTCCCTGCCTGGGATCGACCCAGATGGCCCTGTAGGACCCTCCAGTACGGCGCCGGCGGCACCGTCGGCGCCTGTCCCCGCTTCCTTGGTGCCGCCGCCCGAAGCCGCCGCAGCCCCGCCATGCCCGGTCCCCGCGCAGTCGCCGCCGGGCGCGGCGCTCCACGACCGCATCGAGCCCACGGCCCCGGGCCGGGTGCGCTTCTCCTTCACCGGGGACGAGACCCTCCTACGCAAGGTCGAGCGCGCGCAGGCCGTGCTCTGGCACAAGCATCCCGCCGGCCGCCTGGAGAACGTCTTCGCCGAGGCCCTGGACTTCCTGCTCGCCAAGAAGGACCCGGAGCTGCGGCTGGAGCGCCAGAAGCGCCTCGAACGCCGGCCCGCGCCCATCCATGCGGGGCAGGAGCCCCGACGCATACCGCAATGGGTCAAGGACGAGGTCTATGCTCGCGACGGCGGTCGGTGCGCCTTCGTCGCGCCCGATGGACATCGCTGCCTCGAGCGGGAGGGCCTGGAGTTCGACCACATCATGCCTTGGGCCTTGGGGGGGAGGTCGTTCGACCCGCGCAACATCCGCCTGCTCTGCCGGGAGCACAACCAGATGCGGGCGAGGCGCATGTTCGGGCAAGACCGCGGACCGGCCCCGTGAGGGATCGCGGCGAATTGAGTATTGTGTCCCCGGATTCAGCGCGCCGCGGAGGGGACGCTGTAGCGCGAGATCATGGTGTCCTTGCGCTCCGCATCCACCGGCTCCGGGAAGTCCAGGGTGTAGTGCAGGCCGCGCGACTCGCGCCGGGCCATGGCCGACTGGATGACCGCGGTGGCCACCACCGCGATGCTGCGCAGCTCGATGAGGTCCGGGGTGAGCAGGAAGTCCCAGTAGTACTGCTCGATCTCGCGGTTGAGCAGCTGCATGCGGTTGAGGGCCCGCTCCAGGCGCCTCTCGGAGCGCACGATGCCCACGTAGTTCCACATCAGGCGGCGGACCTCGTCCCAGTTCTGCTCGATGACCACGGCCTCGTCGGACTGCACGGCGCGCCCCGGATTCCATTCCTGCGGCGCGGCGAAGTCCGGCTTGGCCCAGAGCTCCGGCCGCCTCTTGAGCAGGCCGCAGAGCCGGTGCGCGAACACGCAGCACTCGAGCAGGGAATTGGAGGCCAAGCGGTTGGCCCCGTGCAGGCCGGTGTGCGCCGCCTCGCCCACGGCGAAGAGCCGGGGGATGGAGGTCGCCGCGTCCGCGTCGGTCTGCACTCCGCCGCAGAAGAAGTGCGCGGCCGGGACCACGGGGATGGGCTCGGCCGCCATGTCGATGCCGAAGGAGAGGCACTTCTCGTAGATGTTGGGGAAGCGCTCGCGCAGGGCCGCGGCGCTCATGTGGGTCATGTCCAGGAACACGCACTCCTCGCCCGAGCGCTTGAGCTCCGCGTCGATGGCCCGGGCCACGATATCGCGCGGCGCCAGCTCCTTCGCCGGATGGTAGCCCTCCATGAAGGCGCGCCCGCGGCGGTCCACCAAACGGCCGCCCTCCCCGCGCAGGGCCTCGGAGATGAGGAAGGACTTGGCCCGGGGGTGGTAGAGGCAGGTGGGATGGAACTGCACGAACTCCATGTTGGCCAGGGTCGCCCCCGCGCGCCAGGCCATGGCCATGCCGTCGCCCGTGGCCACGTCCGGGTTGCTGGTGTAGAGGTAGACCTTGCCCGCGCCTCCCGTGGCCAGTACCGTGGCGCGGGCCGTGAAGGTGTGGACCTCCCCCGTGGCGCGCTCCAGCGCGTAGGCCCCGCAGCACACCCCCCGGCCGTCCCGGATGAGGTTGACCGCGATGTGGTTCTCGAGGATGCGCACCTGCCCGTCGGACCGGCAGCGCTCGACCAGGGCCCGGATGACCTCGTGGCCGGTGATGTCCCCCGCGTGCAGGACGCGGCGGCGGGAGTGCCCGGCCTCCAGGCCGAGGTCCGGGGCGCCGTCCTTCTGGCTGAAGCCCACGCCCAGCTCGCAGAGTTCGCGCACGCGCGCCGGCGCTTCGCTGGCCACCAGGCGCACGATGTCCTCCCGGCACAGTCCGGCCCCGGCTTTGAGGGTATCGGCGAGGTGGCTCTCGGGGGTGTCGCCCGCCCCCACCGCGGCCGCGATGCCGCCCTGGGCGTAGTTGCTGTTGCACTCCGCGGCCTCCTTCTTGGTCAGCAGGCAGACCGAGCCCAGGGCCGAGAGCTTGTGGGCGCTGAGCAGGCCGGCCAAACCGCTGCCGATGACGAGAAAATCGCAGGAATGCTTCATGTTTTTGACTGGCCCGGCCCGGAATGCTAGAGTGTATCAAACTATATGGGGCCTTCCTAAGGTGGTGCGGAGCTTCGGGAAGCACCGGCCGCGCATCCATCCCAGCGCCTTCGTGCACGATTCGGCCGAGGTGATCGGCCGGGTGGCCTTGGGCCCGGGGGTCTCCATCTGGCCCCTGGTCGCGCTGCGCGGCGACGTGCACGCCATCTCCGTGGGCGCCGGCACCAACATCCAGGACCTCACGGCCGTGCACAGCGACCATGACCGGCCCACGCGCATCGGCCGCAACGTCACCGTGGGCCACGGGGCGGTCATCCACGGGTCCTGGATCGGGGACGGCTGCCTCATCGGCATGGGGGCCACGGTCCTGGAGTGCAGCATCGGCCGGCAGTGCCTGGTGGGAGCCAACGCCCTGGTCCCCAGGGGCGTGAGCATACCGCCGCGGTCTTTGGTCCTGGGACTCCCGGCCAAGGTGGTCAGGCCCTTGACCCCGGCCGAACTGCGCGGCCTGCGGCGCTCCGCCGCCGCCTACGCGCGGCTGGCGCGGCAGCACCGGCTGGGCTCCCGGGTGCTCTTCTAGGCAGCCATGGCGGCCGGGCTGGCGTTCCTGGCGGGCCTGGTCCTGGGCGCCGCGCTCTGGGCCGCGGCGCAGCGCTCCTGGGAGCGCCGCCGCAGCCTGCGCCTGGGGCGGTTCTTCTCTCACGCCGCGCACGAGATCAACACCCCGATCACGGCCATCAACATCACCACCTTGAACTTCATCTCCGGGGTCTTCGGCCCCATGCCGCCGGACCAGGTGAAATGGATGGAGATGATGCGCGAGCAGTTGGGCCGGCTCAACGGCATGGTGGGCGAGCTGCGCGACCTCATCCACCTGGAGCTCTGCCGGGACCTGGCCCTCCAGTCCGATAGCGTGGTCCCCGCCGACCTGGTCGAGGAGGCCCTGGCCGCGGTGCGGCGGGGCGCCGCGACCTCCCAGGGCGACATCGACGCCGGCCTGCCGCCGGGCCTGCCCCGGGTGCGCGCCGACCGGGCGCGCGCCATCCGCACCTTGGTGAGCCTCGTCTTCCACGCCCGCAAGTTCCGCAGGTCCGGCGGCCTGCGCCTGACGGGCGAGCACCAAGGCGCCATGGTGGCGCTGCGGCTGGAGTACGCGGGCCATCCCATCTCCCCGGCCGAAGCCCAGCGCAGTCTGGACCTGCTCTATCCCGCCGCCCGCTCCGGCCACACGCTCAACTCGGTGGGCTTGGGCTTGGGCATCCTGCGCGCGGTGGCGCGCCGGGGGGGAGGGGACCTGTCCATCCAGGTCGGTCCGGAGGCGCGCACCACTCTCTGCCTGTGCTTGCCCGTGG
>JAQUNT010000010.1 GCA_028717525.1 Elusimicrobiota bacterium | reverse complement strand
ACTCGGGCCACGGCTTTTTCAAAATTGAGGCAGCCGTCATAGGCAGCGGGGATCACGACCCGGCCTTTTCTATCCGCGTAGCCGCACCGGCCGCCGCGCTCGACGCGCACGAGGCCGTCGTGGAATTCGTCGGGGCCGTTGTCCATGACGGCGACGCCTTGGATGAGGACCTTACCCTTCTTGTCGGCGTACATCCAGCCGAGGTCTTTGTTCCAGAGCGAGGCGAGGCCGCGCTCGAAGGAGAGGCGCCGGAGGAGGGATTTTTTAACGAAGAGGCCGGAGCCTCTTTGTTCGAGGCATCGGGGTTGTTCTTCGAGGCCGTCCGCGCCGAGGTAGGAGCATGGGGCCGCGGCTGGGGCTGGGACCGGCGCTGCGGATGCGACGAGGGGAGCGAGCGCCAGGATCGTGATGCCGGTTAGAACTTGATAGACAAGCCGAGGGATGAGTACGGCGCTGGCGCGCCGGCAGAACCCCATGTCAGGGCTCACGTATTTGCCTGGCTAGCGAGCTGACGAAATTTCGTCACGCGGGCTAGGGCCGCCGCCGCCTCAGAGCTGGAGCCTTGAGCTTGCAGCAACTCAGCCCATTCGCCAAAGAGGTCAGCCAACTTTGACAGGAGCTTCGTCGATGGCCGCTCTCCGCGACATGCCAAAGAAAGGAAGTCCTCCGGCGATAGAGTAAGGGCCAGCTTTCCATCCATTCCGAATGTCTTCCGAATAGTGCTTTCAATGGCCGAAATCGAAGCCTGGATGTCCCCTCTCCCTCTCAGTCCAAGGACAGCGCCGATGGCCTGGGCTAATATGTCGACTTGACGTTTGAACCAGTCGTGGCGGATCATTCTATTGTCGTCTTGATAGTAGCCCTAACATGTGAGTCTGCCGAACTGTGTTTTGCGGGTGCGCGTGAACTCGTCCGCTCAAATTCTACTATAGAAGCTTATCAGCCCGCGGCTGTCATCGGCCCCAGAACAGCAGCCTTGACCGCCTGCGCCAGCCCATCCGGTTGCACCCGCCCGACCCGGATCTCCCCCGCCCCCACGAACTCCGCCAAAGACTTCAAAGCCTTCGCCACCCCATCGCAGACCCCACCCCGACCCACAACCCCATCTTCAAAATGCACCGCCGGAACCGCCAGCCGCTTCTCCTGCCGGACGTTCTTCGCGTCCAGCCGGCCGATCAACCGCCCATCGTGAAGGATCGGCAGAGAATAATAGCCATAGCGCCTCTTGGCCGCAGGAGTGTAGACCTCGATCCTGTAGTCGAACCCGAACAGGTCCGCGATCCGCTTGCGATGCCACAGGAACGAATCGAACGGGCAGAGCAACGTCGTCCCCTTCGGCGCCGGTCCCGGCTCCATGAGCGGAGGCCGGTCCAGATGCTGGCGCTTCAAGAAGAGCCGGCGCACCGCCTCGACGGAGACGCGCAATCTAAAAGTCCAGCGCCAAGCTGACCCGGATCGCCTGATCGACGGCATCGAGCGTGTCCAGCGGCATCCGGCCCAGCTTCCGGCCCAATGCCGACTTCGGCACGGTCTGGATGAAGCCCAGATCGATGACCGAATCCTTGATCAGCCCCCCCACGCCGGCGCGCACCGGGACATGCACCGGCAGCCCCTTTCGGTTGTCGTGGTGCACCGCGGCCACAATCGTGTTCGGCGCCACCCTATTGGCCACGTCGTTCTGAATCACCACCGCAGGTCTCGTCTTCCGGATCGGCGCGCCCTGCGCCTCGAAGTTCAGGAGGACCACATCGCCCCTGGACACTTCCATGGTCATTCCCTATCCGGCCAGGCGGACTGGCTCTCGCGCCAGACCTCTCCGCCCAACTTGGCGTCCGCCTCGCGGGCCTTCTCCTGCCCGTAGTAGCTGCGGTACGCCCGCTCCATCTCGGACAACCGCAGCCTCTCGAAATACCTATCCAAAGCCGTCCGCACCACCGCGCTGTAGGGCTGATGCTGCGTGCGCGAGACCTCGCAGACCATGTCATGCAGGTCCGCCGGAATACTGATCGCCTTCTTCACGACCCGAGACGCCTTCCGCCCGCCCCTAGCCGGTCTCATGATCATAGTATGCCTGATGGTACTACCTTTGTCAATACCATCAGTCATACCATCATATCGAAGAGGGGCTCCTCCCGGGAGGCCGCAGCCAATCCCGGTCCGCGGCCTAGTCTTCCGACTCGGTGATCTCCTCCAGCGTCCGTTCGGCGCTCACCGGCCCCAGGCGTCCCTTGGCGGCTTTCCTGCCGTCGAGCCGGTCGGTGAACCAGCGGAAGGCCATCAGGAGGATGAAGCCCGCCACCCCCACGCCCGTGAACACGTACCAGATGTAGTGCGCGTGCGAGTAGCGCGCGGCGCGTTCCAGCTCGGTGAAGCCGGCGGGCAAGGACGCCGGGTCCGGGCACCACTTCTCCAGCAGCACCCCGGAGAGGATGAAGCCGAACAGCCAGCCGAAGGCCGAGTTCAGGTGCGCGTAGCCCATGTAAAGGCCCGTCTCTCCCGGAGGCGCCTGCTTGGAAGCGTACTCCAGATAGCGGGGCGACAGGAAGCACTCGGCCAGGCCCTGGAACACGATGCCGATCATCATCATGAGGATGATGGTGTTGACCGTCGTGAATCCCAGCGACACCTCCTGGGCTCCGATCAGAGGCGCCAAAGAGACGCTCAGCGCCGAAAGCGGGATGATGAGGAAGGAGACCGCGATCGAGCTGATCGGCCGCCAGCGGCGCACCAGCTGGGTGATCGGGATCACGCAGAGGATCACCACGAAAGGGTTCACGTTGGCCACCCAGCCGGGCTTGGAGGACAGCCCCACCATGCGGAAGAGGTACTTGGGCATGGTCGCGTAGAGCTGCCCCTGGATGGCCCAGAAAAAGCCCGTGATCACGATCAAGCAGGCGAAGCGCCAGTTGGACAGGGCCCGGCCCAGGCCCGCGGCCAGCTCGCCGAAGCTCTTGGCGTGCGCCTTGCCCCCGCCCTCCGGATCGCGGTAGGCGAAGAGCGCGAAGAGGAAGGCCACGAAGGCCATGGAGGCCGAGTAGAGGTTCACGAACTGCAGCTCCCAGCCCGGGCCGCTCGGGTTGCCCAGCAGGCCCTTCAGAAAGCCCAGCACGCCCGAGGAATCCGCCGCGGCGAAGGCCTGGCGGATGGGGTCCACGAAGCTCTTGCCCGCGAAGGCGCCGATGTTGACCGCCCAATAGAAGAGGGAGAAGGCCCGGGCGCGGTTCGTCTCGTCCGAGCACTTGGCCGTGGTGCCGGAGACCACGGGCTTGACGATGCCCGCCCCGCAAACGATGATGGCCAAGGCCAGGATGGCGGAGAACTTGGTCGGGAAGGCGCCCAGCACCGAATAGCCGATGGTGAGCAGGAGGAAGGCCGCGCAGAGGGCCTTCTTGAAACCGATGCGGTCGGCCAGCGTCCCCATGAAGGTGGGCATGAGGTAGAGGACGAAGGAGAACACGCCCGTGACCACGCCGGTCTCGGCGTCGGTGAAGCCGATGCGCGTGGTCAGGTAGACGGACAGGAAGATGAAGCAGCCGTAGTACGCCGCGCGCTCGAAGAGCTCGATGAGGTTGGCGAACCAGAAGGTGGAGGAGAAACGCCAGGTCGTCTTTCCCATGGGTCAAGGCTCCTGTGCCGAAGCATAGCTGATGGCCGCCACGCTCAGCGGCCCGGATTCCTCGGTCTCGATCCGGTCCCCCTTCTTGGCGCCCATCAGCGCCAGGGCCAAGGCCGAGTCCCAGGCGATCTTACCCGAAGCGCCCTCGGCCTCGTCCTGGCCCACGATGGCCACCACGCGCGTCCGGCCGTCGGCGGCCTGGAGCTCCACCCGCGCGCCGAAGCGGACCTCGCCGGGGGGAGCGGCCTTGGGGTCCACCGGGATGGCGCTGGCCAGGCGGCCTTCGAAGTAGCGCAGGTCCCGCTTGACCTCCTTGGCCTCGCGGCTGTCTGCGGCCAACCCCTCGAGCCGCTGGCGCAGCCCCTCGGCCTGCTCGCGCAGCGCGGCCAGCCCCTGCGGGGTCACGTAGTTGGGAGCGGCGCTCTGGTGGCGCTCCGGCTGTTCGTCCGGATCGCCCGCGTCTTCCTTGATGAAGGCCCGGCTCATGGGAGAGTAGGGTACCAAAGTTGGACGGCTTTGACACGGACTCGGCTCCCCGCCCCCGCACCAGGAGAAGCTGACCGGCCGCCCTACCAGGTCGTCGGGGCGTAGTCCTTGAGGAACTTGCCCCAGACGTGCGTCCCGCTCAGGAAGCCCGAGAAGATCGGGTCGCAGACCCGCGCGGCGCCGTCCACGATGTCCAGGGGCGGCTGGAAGTCGTGCTCCTCCTGCTTGCGCGCGGCGTGGTGCGCCGGGTCCTCGTCCGTGACCCAGCCGGTGTCCACGGCGTTCATGTGGATGCCGTCCTTGACGTAGTCCAAGGCCGAGGTCAGGGTCAGCATGTTGAGCGCGGCCTTGGCCATGTTGGTGTGCGGATGCTTGTCGGTCTTGGTCCCCCGCGAAAAGCTGCCCTCCATGGCCGAGACGTTGACGATGTGCTTGTCGCGGCTGCGCCGACGCAGCATCAGGCCCTTGAGCTTGCTGCACAGGATGAAGGGCGCCACGGAATTGATGAGCTGCAGCTCCAGCATCTCGGCCGTGGGCACCTCGGCCAAGGACAGGCGCCAGGAGTTCTTGGCGCGCAGGTCGATCTGCTGCAGGTCCGCGTCGAGCCTGCCGGTCGGGAAGGCGTCCGCGGCCAGGTCGTTCTGGTCGTAGGTGTACTTGATCTGGGAGAGCCGGGCCGACTCGCGCAGACCCAGCCCCGGCGCTCCGGCATGCCAGACCGTCAGGCCGGTGGCGTCCACGCGCTGCCCCGGGCCCCCGGGCCCGACCGCGCTCGCCAGCGTTCCCAGCAGGCGCTCGTGGCTCGCCAGCAGCGGCAGGGCCTCGGCCGGCAGGCCCGCGGTGGAGGCCTCCCCCTCCAGCAGATGGGCGTAGAAGGCCGGCGGCCGGCGCACGGTCTGGGCCGCGTTGTTGACGAGGAAGTCGAGCCGGTCCTGGGTCGCCTCGAGGTAGCGGCAGAAGATGTCCACGCTGGGGGAGTGGCGCAGGTCCAGGCCGTGGATGCGCAGGCGCTGCCCCCACGCCGCGTAGTCCGGCTCGCGGCTGTAGCGCAGGGCGGCGTCGTGCGGGAAGCGCGTGGTGGCGATGACCCGGGCCCCGGCGCGCAGCAGCATCAAGGCCGCCTGGTAGCCGATCTTGACGCGCGCGCCCGTGATCACGGCGGCGCGGCCGGAGAGGTCCGCGGTCTGGCCGCGCTTGGCGTAGTTGAAGTCCCCGCAGGACTGGCACATGGAGTCGTAGAAGAAGTGCACGCGGCGGTACGCGGCCTTGCACACGTAGCAGTAGCGCGGCCGGGCCAGCTCGGGGCCGGGCTGGGGCTGGGGACCGGCCAACCGGGGCGGGGTGAACACCGCAGCCTGGCGGGCCTCGCGGATGACCGTGGCGCGTCGAGCCTTGCGGTCCTTGGCCTCGGCCTCCCGGCGCTCCGTGGCGCGCAGCTCCTTGGCGAAACGGATGACCTCGCGCCGGGTGGGGTGGCAGGCGCGGCCCGCGGCCTTGAGCAGGGCGATGCGGGCCGCCTCGGGCACGCCGGCCAGCAGGGAGCGGTCCGCGACGATGGCGTCGAGGACCTCCTGGCAGCGGCGGATGTCTTCCGGTCCGGGCCGGTGCGGGACGGGCATGCTCGTTACATGGAGAAGCTGATCTCGACGCCGGTCATATGGTCCCCGTAGGCCACGGCCAGCATCAAGGCGGAGCCGATGAGAAGGCAGCCCGGCAGCCTCAGCTGAAGATCCTTCCTATGGGGGGTGACCATGCGCCTCCGGCGATGACCGACCGCTATCATACCAAACAACGCCTCCGCAGTCCGCAGGCCCGCGTCTGTGGTACAATGCACTGGGATGCCGATATTCGCGCGCAACGTCAAGGGGATGACCGAAGTCCTGCGGCGCCGCACGGTGGGCGTGGCGGGCTGCGGCGGCCTGGGCTCCAACGCCGCCTTGGCCCTGACCCGGGCGGGGATCGGCCGCCTGATCCTGGCGGATTTCGACAAGGTCGAGGCCTCCAACCTCAACCGCCAGCAGTTCACCCGGGCGGATATCGGCGCGGACAAGGTCGCGGCCTTGGCCGCCCACCTGCGCGGCATCAACCCGAAGCTGAGCCTCGCTGAGCGCCTGGTCAAGCTCTCGCCCGCGAATGTCGCCGAGGTCTTCGCGGAGGCCGACCTCCTCATCGAGGCTTTCGACAGGGCCGAGGCCAAGAAGTGGCTCATCGAGTCCTGGTGCCGCGCCTTCCCGGGCCGGCACATCGTGTGCGGCAACGGGGTGGCCGGCTACGGCGCCAACACCTCCCTGAAGGTCGAGCGCCTGGGCGACTGCATATGGCTCTGCGGCGACTGCGAGAGCGACATGTCCATGGGCCTCTGTTCGGCACGCGTGGCCGTGGTGGCCAACATGCAGGCCAATCTCGCCATAGAGCTGCTCATGCAGGACCGCCGGGCCTGAGGCGCGGATCCCGGGACTCAGGCGCGCGGCAGTCCCATCTCGAACCAGAGCCAGCTCATGCGGGGGACCCAGGTCCCCAGGCAGGCGGGGCAGCGATGCGCAGCCACCGGCGCCCCCGCCCAGCCGCCGGCCTCCAGCGGCCGCGTGCATTTGGGGCAGGGCAGCGCGGCGGCCCCGTCCGCCGGGTCCGTCTTCCACTGCGCCGCGCCGCGGCTCAGGAAGGCGGCGAGATCTTCCGACCCGCACCAGGCCCCTCCGCAGGAGGGGCAGAGGTAGTGCATCACGGGCTTGCCGTCCGCCCGGCTCGCCAGATGCAGGCCGCACTCCGGGCAGTACAGCAGGCCGGGCCGGCGGACCCGCCGACTCTGCCGCACGGCCAGCTCGCAGCGGGTGACGACGACGTCCATCCTGGCCAGGAGCCAGGATCCGCAGAAGTACAGGACGGCCAGCAGCGCGGTGGCGGCGGCTCCCAGGCGGGGGTTGACCAGCCAAAGCAGGAGGGTGCCCGCGGCGAGGAAGCAGAACAGGATCTTCGACTCGGAAGGCGGCTGGCAGCAGCCCATCGCGCCACAGTATAGCTCGCCGCGGGTCCGCCGTCAATCGCGCCTCGGATGCCATATTATGGCCATGCCCAAGCCCCGCCAGACGCCGCAGGACGCGGTCGGCCCGGGAGGACTGGCAGCGACTGGCGCCGCGGCCGCCTCGCTGGACAAGATGGTCAACGAGCGGGCGCGGGATCCGGTCTAGCGCCCGGCCCGCGCCTGCGCGGCGCTGTCCTGATAGGCGAACCAGGCGGTGGACGCCGTGGCCGCCGCGGCCACGGCCAGGAGCAGGACCAGCATCCGGTCCCAGCCGCCCGGCTGGTCCACGATCGCCCCGCCCAGGAACTGGTAGAGCATGGCCGCCCCGTAGCCCACCGCGTCGATGATCCCGATGAGCACCCCGCAATGCCGGCCGCCGAACTCGACCGAGAAGACGCTCATGGGCAGGTAGTAGGCCGGAGCCACGGACAGGCCGTAGACGAAGAGGATGGCCACGGCGGCCGCGAAGGAGGCCGGGCTCCCGGTCGGCAGGCGCGTCAGGGCCAGCAGGGCCGCCAGGCTGGCGCAGGACAGCAGCAGCATCCCGCCCAGCAGGAAGACCCGGCCCCGGCGCGTGACCCGGTCGTAGACGAAGCCGCCCAAGAGGAGGGCCGCGAAGCACCCCGCCGGAAAGACCGCGGCCGCCGTCGCCGCAGCGGAGGCGGAAACCCCGAAGTTCTCCTTCAGGTAGAGGGGCAGGAACCCGATCACCTCCATGAGCACCGTGGTGCACATGATGCTCACGCAGATCAGCCAGAACCGGCCGCTGGCCGCGAAGCCCCGCAGCGCAGCCCCGAGCCCGGCCGAGTCCGGCGGGCGCGCCCCGGAGGCTGCGGGCGCCGCCAGCCCGACGTCTGCCGGGCGCCCCTTGAGGAAGACGCAGAGCACGGCCGCAGCTGCCGCGGTCAGGGCCCCCGCGGCCCAGAACAGGCTCGGCCAGGCCAGGCGCGCGAGCAGGGCCCCCAGGAAGAGCGCGGAGAGCACCGAGCTCAGCCGCGAGCTGGTGGAGACCACGCCCCAGACCCGGCCGTACTCCTGCGGCGGGTACCAGGCCGAGATGAGCTGGGCCATGGCCGGCCAGCCCGCGGCCGCGGCGAAGAGCATGGTGAAGTTCAGGGCGGCGAAGGCCGCGAAGCGGCTCGCGGCGCCCAAGGCGCAGGCGCTGGCCGCGGTGATCAGCAGGGCCAGCAGGAAGACCCGGCGGCCCCCCAGGCGGTCGGCCACGGCCCCGTTGAGCAGCTTGCCCGCGACCATGCCCGCGGTGCCCCAGCCCAGGATGGCCCCGAACATGGTCTTGCTCAGGCCCAGGGCCGGGTCCGCGACCATGGCCGGGCTGGCCGCGAAGATCGCGCTGCGGCAGAGGATGAACCCCATGTAGCCCGCGTACATGCAGGCCAGGATGGCCAGCTCCCAGCGCAGCCTCCGGTCTTGGGGGAGCCTGACGGTCACCACGCCGGAGCGCTCAGAACGCCACCTCGAAGAGGGAGATGTCGTCGTCGAACACGTCCTTGCCGCGCACGCGCCGGACCTGCTTGAGGATGCGCTGCGTGCCGTCCTCGCCCGGGGCGGGCGCGGCGGCGAGCAGCTTGATGAAGTCCTCGTACTGCCAGAACTTCCCGTCCGGCTGCTCGATCTCGAAGATCCCGTCGCTGAAGACGTAGAGCTTGCTGCCCGGCGCGATGTCGGCGGACAGGCAGTCGTAGCTGGCCTTGGGCCAGGCCCCCACGACCGTGCCCTGGGCTTCGAGCTGCCGGACGGACGAGTCCTGGCCCACCAGCACCGCCGGCGGATGGCCCCCGCTGGCGCAGACCAGCTTGCGGTCCTCCAGGCTGTAGATGCCGTACCAGATGCTGAAGAACATGTTGTTGTGGCGCTCCATCTGGAACGCCTCGTTGAGGGCGGCCATGACCTGCTCCGGCCGGTTGAAGTCCACCCCGGGCAGGGCGTGGGCGCGCAGGATGTTCATGACCGAGACGGACATCAGGGCCGCGCCGACCCCGTGCCCGCAGACGTCGAGCAGGTACATCGCGAAGTGCTTGTCGTCCTGCCAGTGGTAGCCGAAGGCGTCGCCGCCCAGCTCCATGCTGGGCACGTAGACCCAGGAGGTCTTCAGCGGCTCGCGCAGGGGCGCGGGCAGCAGCGACTTGACGTAGTCCGCGGCCCGGGCCAGGTCCTCGGCCAGCACCTTCTGGCTGGCGGCCAGGGCGCGGAAGGCCTCGTTGCGCTCCAGCAGGCTGATGTAGCCCTTGGAGTGGTGGCGGATGCGCGCGACGACCTCCAGCTTGTCGGGCAGCTTGACCAGGTAGTCGTTGGCGCCCAGGCCGAAGGCCTCGGCCTTGATGCGCGGCTCCTCCTTGGAGGACAGCACGATGAGCGGGATCTCGGCGGTGGCCGGGTTGGCGCGCAGGACCTTGACCAGGAGCAGGCCGTCCATCTGGGGCATGACCAGGTCCTGCAGGATCACCGTGGGGCAGACCTGCGCGGCGGTCTCCACGGCCTTGGTGGGGTCGCTGCAGTAGTGGAAGCGGATGTCCTTCTCTCCGGCCAGCATGCGCCGCACGGCCTCTCCCACGATCATCTGGTCGTCGATGAGGAGTACGGTGACGGGATACTCGCGGCCCAGCACGGCTCGCTCTTGGTTGGACACCGGTTCAGGCTCCTTGCTGCCGCTTCCGGCAGGACGCGTCGATGGCGGCCGCGATCCGCGACGCCGGCAGGATCTCGTCGGCGGCGTCCAGCTCGGCCGCGGCCTTGGGCATGGAGTAGATCAGCGAGGTCTTCTGGTCCTGCGCGATGGTCCGCCAGCCCCGGCGCCGCAGGGCCAGCAGGCCCGCGGCGCCGTCCTTGCCCATGCCCGTCAACAGGGCCGCCGCGCCGCGGCCCGGCCAGTTCTGGACCAGGCTGAGGAAGAAGGCGTCGACCGAGGGCCGGTAGGGGCAGTTGACCGGGTCCGGGGTGTAGTGGAAGGTCCGGTTCGGTCCTATGACCAGGTGGTTGTTGGTCGCGGCGATGGCGATGCGTCCCGGCCGCGGCGCCTCGCCCTCCACGGCCAGGCCCACGCCCAGCTTGGTCTTCTCGCCCAGCCAGGCGGCCAGGCCCTGGGCGAACTTCTCGTCCACGTGCTGGATGATGGCCACGGCCCCCGCGAAGTCGGCCGGCAAGGCCGAGACGATCTCGGCCAGGACCTGGGGCCCGCCGGTCGAGGTCCCGAGCGTGGCCAGGAAGGGCAGCTCGACCGCCTTGGCCGCGGGACCCGGGACGACGAACTGGGAGGGGGCCTCGCCCGGGCTCCCGATGAGCCGCCGCACCACCGCGATCTTGGCCAGCAAGGCCTCGCCTCCGTCGCCGGCCGTCGGGGTGTCGACCGCGTCGAGGGCGCCGCAGCTCATGGCCTCGTAGACCTTGGACATCTTCCCGCTCATGCCCGCGGTGACCACGATGATGGGGCAGGGGCACTCGCGCATGATGCGCCGGGTGGCTTCCACTCCGTCCAGCACCGGCATGACCAGGTCCATCAGGATGGCGTCGGGCCGGTCCTCGCGGCAGCGGCGCACCGCCTCCTCTCCGTCGTAAGCCACCCAGGCCAGCTCGTATTCCGGCCGGCGCTTGAGGCAGCGCTTGATGATCTCGACCGCGATCTGCAGGTCGTTGACGATGGCGACCCTCATGCCGCCGCCTGGCCCAGGAACTCCTGCACCGCGCGCAGCAGAGTGTCGTCCTGGAAGCTGCTCTTGGACAAGTAGAGGTCGGCCCCCGCCTCCAGCCCGCGCTCCCGGTCGCCGGGGCTGTCCTTGTACGAGACGATGACGACCGGCAGCCGCGGCCGGCGCTGGTCGCCTCGGATGCGCCGGACCAGCTCCAGGCCGTTCATCCGGGGCATGTCGATGTCGCTGATGACCGCGTCGTAATGCGCCGACTGGATCGCGTTCCAGGCGTCCATCCCGTTGATCGACATGTCGACCTCGTAGCCCGCCTTTTCCAGGATCTGCCGCTCCACCTCCCGGACCGTGGGCGAATCGTCGACCACCAGCACGCGCCGCGCGGCCCGGGGGCCGGCGCGGCCGGCGCCGTCGTCTCCCGTCCGGTCCCTCGTCCCCGCCAGCTCGGCCGAGCGCAGCAGGTCCTCGGCGTCCAGGATCAGGACCGGCGTGCCGTCGTCCAGGACCGCGGCCGCGCTCACGTCCTGGACCTTGCCCAGCCGGGAGTCCAGGGGGCGCACCGCGATGCGGCGCTCTCCCAGCAGGCGGTCCACCTCCAGCGCGCAGCGGCCGGCGCCGTCCCCTATGACCACGGCCGAGACCGCGCCGTCCGCCGCGCCCGGGCCCGGCAGTTCCAGGACCTCCGCGGCGCGCACGAGCCGGACCCGGCCCTCCTCGGTCTCCAGGCAGGGGAGACCGTCCTCCAAGACGACCTGGTCCCGGGGGACGCGCAGGCAGCGGCTGGTCCGGCTGAGGGGGAAGGCGTAGGGCTGCCCGGAGATCTCGGCGATGACCGCCTTCATGACGGAGAGGGTCAGCGGCAGGCGCAGGGTGAAGGACGTCCCCCGGCCGGGCTTGCTCTCCATGCGCAGGGTCCCCCCGACCTCCTGGAGCATGTTCTGCACGATGTCGAGACCGACCCCCCGCCCGGAAAGCTCGGTGACGGCATCGCGCGTGGAGAAGCCGGGCAGGAGGATGAAGTCCAGGAGCTCGGCCTCGGACATCCGTTCCACCAGCTCGGCGGTGGTCAGCTTGCGCTCCACGATGGTCCGCTTGAGGCGCGCGAAGTCCACCCCGGCTCCGTCGTCGGCGATGGAGATGACCAGCATCCCGGCCGCATGCCAGGCCTCCATGACGATGACCCCCTCCATGGGCTTGCCGGCGTTGATGCGGCGCTCCGGAGCCTCGATGCCGTGGTCGATGGCGTTGCGCAGCAGGTGCGTCAGCGGGGACTCCAGCTTCTCCATGATGTCGCGGTCCACGCCGGTGTTGAGCCCGGCCAGCTGGAGCCGCACGACCTTGCCCACGGACTTGGAGATGTCGCGCACCATGCGCGGGAAGCCCTGCGCGCAGTCCGCGAAAGGCCGCATCTTGCTGGAGCGCACCTCGTGGTAGAGCCGCTCCGAGGTCCCCAGCATGCGCCGCCTCACCGCCTCGAAGTCCGCCTCGGACGCGGCCAGGCCGCGGCCGCAGCGCTCGTTCTGCTGCTTGCCCAGCAGGACCAGTTCCACGGCGCGGGCCACGTCGCCAGCCTCCGCGGCCTGGAAAGCCCGCTCCAGCATCCCGCCCATCCGGTCGGAGGCGGACCGCATCCGGCCCAGGGCCGCGGAGACCGCCTCGAGCCGCCCGGCCTGGACGAAGAGCTCGCCGGAGAGAGTCATGATGCGCTCCAGGCCGGCGGCGTCGACGCGCACGATGCGCTGGGGCTCCTGCGCGCCAGGGCGCGCGGTCGCCGGAGCGCGGGCGTCCTCCTCTCGCGCCGGCGGTGAGGAAGTCCGTCCCGCCGGCACCTGCGGAACTTCCGATACCGCAGGCGCAGGCGGCGGCGCAGGCACGGGGACCGCCGGAGCCGGGGCGGACTGCGCTCCGGTCCCCAAAGCACGGATCCGGGCGGTGGTCTCCTCCGCCAGCCGGACGTCGGCCTCGGGCAGGGCGCAGGTGGCCCGGTCCGCAGCGGCCGGCACCTTCTTGAGCCAGTCCACCCCCGAGAGCAGGACGTCCACGTCCGCGGGGCCCAGCGCGGTCCTGCCGGCCTGCACCGCCACGAAGCAGTCCTCCATGGCGTGCGCCACCTTCACCGCGGCGTCGACGCCGATGATGCGCGCCGCCCCCTTGATGGAATGGGCCGCGCGCATGAGGGGCTCGATGGCCTGCGCCGAGCCGCCGCCGCGCTCCAGGCCCAGCAGGCCGTCCGTCAGCGTGGCGGCATGGGTCTCCACCTCGGCGCAGAAGAGGTCGAACATGAAGGAGCCGTCCGAGGCGTCGCTCATCTCTGGCACCTGCGCAGGCCGCCGGCGAGCAGCTCCTCGTCGAGCAGGGCGACCGGCCGGCCGTCGCAGTCGAAGGAGCCCTCCGCGTAGGCGCGGCCGTCCGCCTCCGCCTGCGGCGCGGCCGGACGCAGGGCCGCGCGGTCCAGGCTCATGATCTTATGGACCTCGTCCACCGCGAAGGCCCAGTCCTGCCCGTCGCGCCTCAGGACCAGCAGGCGCGGGAAGACCCGCGCCGGGGCGGACGCGCCCCCGCGCAGGCCCAGCAGCCCCCCCATGTCGAACTGCAGCAGCAACTCGCCCTCCACGTTGACCACGCCCTGGAGCACGCCCTTGCGGTGGGGGATGGCGTGCACCGGCTGGGGAAGGTAGACCCCCCGCAGTCCCCGCGAGGGCAGGGCCAGCCAGCTGGCGCCGACGCGGAAGACCAGGATCGAGGTGGCGCGCTCCGGGCGGGGAGCCTCCCGCTCGGCCAGGGCGCGGGCCAATTCCTCCCGGTAGCCGGCCGGCGGCGCTTGGTCGAAGACCGTCTTGGCCGCCGCGGCGAAGACGTCGCAGTGGCGGCAGTGCTGGGCCTTCTTGAGCTCGGGGCAGGAGCGGTCGCCGTCGCTGCCGATGCGGCCCCAGCAGCCGGCGGACGAGCGGGCGGCGGCCGGGGCCGGGACCCGGATCGGAGGCTGGCGGCGCGCCGGCACCGGCGGCAGGGGCTTGGCGGCGCGCGGGCGGGGACGCGCCGGCGGTATCGGAAGTCCCGCCGGCGCCGGCCGGACGGATTTCCCTACGGCCGGTGCGCGGCGGTAGGCGAAGGCCAGGGGATGCTCGACCAGACGGTACTTGGGCGAGGAGATGGCCTCCGCGTGCCCGGTGAAGAGCAGGCCGTCGGGCTCCAGGCAGCGGTCCAAAGTCTCCAGGGCCCGCTGGCGCGCCTGCGCGTGCATGTAGATGAGGAGGTTGCGGCAGAAGATGACGTGATACTTGGGCCGGTGCAGGAGCGGGTCGGCCTCGAGGAGGTTCCCCCTCTCGAAGCGGACCGGCTGCGCCACCTCCGGGCGCAGGCCGCAGCGCTCGCCGCGGGCGACGAAGTACTTGCGGCGCAGCTCGGCGCAGTCCCCCCGGAACGAATTCTCCCCGTACTCCATCCGGCGCGCCTTCGCCAGGAACTCCGGGTTGATGTCCAGGGCGTCGATGACGAAGCGGTCCACGCGCCAGCCCATGTCCAGCAGGGTCATGGAGATGGAATAGGGCTCCTCCCCCGTGCAGCAGGGCAGGCTCAGGATGCGCAGGGCCTGCCCCCCGCGCTTGGGCAGCCACTCGGAGTCCAGGTAGGTCTTGAGCCAGACGAAGGCTTCGCGCTCGCGGAAGAACCAGGTCTCCGGCACGGTGAGGGCCAGGACCAGAGCCTCCATCTCCCCGCGGTCGGACTGCAGCTTCAGGAGGTAGGCGCGCTCGTCGCCGCAGCCGCAGCTCAACATCCGCCGCGAGACCGCGGCCCGGATGACGGTCGGTCCGATGGCGTCGGGGTCGAACCCCGCGCGCGCCATCAGGACGTCATTGAAGATCGAGATCGGAAGAGCGTCG